>DASTKD010000460.1:0-23659 GCA_035716135.1 Ktedonobacteraceae bacterium | reverse complement strand
TAATCAGGCGGATAATCTCTTCATCGGAAACCTTGCCTGTGCCGGAGGTATCCACAAAAAGCGACAGGGGTCGCGCCACGCCAATAGCGTAGGAGACTTGCAACTCCAGGCGATCGGCCAGCCCCGCTGCTACGATATTCTTGGCGATATGCCGCGCCGCGTAAGAAGCGGAACGATCGACTTTGGTCGGGTCTTTGCCGCTGAACGCGCCCCCGCCATGTCGCGCCATACCACCATAGGTGTCAACAATGATTTTGCGCCCCGTCAGACCGGCGTCGCCCATCGGGCCACCTGTCACAAAACGCCCCGTCGGGTTGACCAGTACGCGCGTCTGGCTATCCAGCAGGTTGCCAGGAATGGTTGGCTTGATAATGTGTTCGATCACATCCAGGCGAATCTGCTCCTGATCGATGTACTCGGCGTGCTGGGTGGAAATAACCACCGAATCTACGCGCACCGGGCGTCCATTCTCGTACTGTACCGTCACCTGGCTTTTGCCGTCCGGGCGCAGGTAGCTCATCGGGCCAGCGCCGCCCCACGATCTGCGCCTGACCTGTGAAAGCTGGCGGCACAGTTTATGCGCCAGGCTGATGGGCATGGGCATGTATTCGGGCGTCTCGTTGCAGGCAAAACCGATCATCATGCCCTGGTCGCCCGCCCCTTCGCGCTCCAACTCATCTTCCGTCAGCATTGCGCCAGGCCCCTTCGTTTCCAGCGAATGGCTGACGCCCAGGTCAATATCAGGCGACTGTTTGCCAATCGAGGTGACGACGCCGCAGGTGCGATAGTCAAAACCATAGTCCGCGTTGATATAGCCCACCTGCTCGATGGTTTTGCGCACAACCGCCGGCATATCAATCCAGGCAGTCGTCGTAATTTCGCCCGCGATCAGCACAAGGCCGGTCGTCGTGGCCGCTTCACACGCCACGCGCGCCATAGGGTCCTGCGACAGAATGGCATCCAGCACGCCATCGGAGATCTGGTCGCACAGCTTATCGGGATGGCCCTCCGTCACTGACTCGCTGGTAAAAAACGCCTTCGGGTTACTCATAAAATCGCTCATAGGTCAGGGTTGCGCTCCTTTCGTTATCGAGAGTTGACCTGATATACTCATCAAAGAAATCAGGCCAGCTACTAAACGGGGAAAAGATATTAAAAACCCCCCTGCGACTCAGGGGGTTTAGCCTTTAATAGCTTGATTCCCCTCATCTCGCGGATAGTTCCGCCGGAATTGGCACCCTTCCTGCGCAATCGCAGGCGGGTTGCCGGGCTTCATCGGGCCGTTTCCCTCCACCTCTCTTGATGAGAGCAGTTGCTGCTTCACATGTTCAATTGTCTATGTTCGCACAGGCAGATACCTCCGCCTGTCTAAATTATACGTTCAGTTATGCCCGATGTCAAATCTGGAGAGTGTCCTTCAAATAGCACAGGGGAAATAATGCCGGGATTAACTTAACAGATTATATATGATCTGTTATAATACGCATGTTTTTCAGGGACATTCTTTAGTGTTACTATGGATAAATGGTTCAGGAAGTAAAAACATGCAAAACACTCCTCAATCTATTCAATGGTTGCATCTTTCCGATATCCACATGGGAAAGGATGAACTTGGTCAGGAACAAATGAGTAAGGGCCTCATCAAATATTTTGATAAGGAGCAACTACGCCCTGATATTATTTTCATAACAGGTGACATTGCGAATAAAGGCAAAGAGACTGAATATCAGCAGTTTTCACAGGTATTTTTCTCCCGCTTACTGGACAAGATGAAAAGCATTCACGGGAGCGAGGGAGGCAAAAGGATTTTCGTTATCCCTGGCAATCACGATGTCGATAGAGAAGAGGCCGAAATGGCCTGGATGGGGGTCAGACTGGACATCGAGAAGCAAGGACCGAAAGCCCTTGCTTTAGAACCCTCATCTCAGGGCCTCAAGAAAAGACGAGAAATCGTTGCGAGATTCGAGAATTATGCACATGCTTCTTATCTGCACGAGTCCGTAGCAACGGGTGGGAACTGGATTTCTTCGCAAGAAGGGGCCTATAAATGCGTCCTTGATTTTTCTGGATACCGCGTTGGCATACTTGGCCTTAACACAGCCTGGGTAGCAGGCGCGTCCAGCAGCGGCCATGACAGCGATAAAGAACACCTCTCGCCCGGCCAATTCATCGTAAGAAAAGGTCTGGAGTACCTGCGCGAAACAGAAAAGTGCGACATCATTTTCGTCCTCGGCCATCACTCAATCGACTGGTTCCATAATATCCAGGGAGAAAGCGATTCGATTCGCGCGCTGTTTGGAGCGTACCATGTTATCTACTTAAATGGAGACCTGCACGAGAGTAGAGTAAAGACAGCCCATGGTGCGGAACGTGAATACCTGGTCATGCAAACAGGCGCGGTATACCAGGAACGACAACATGAGCTATGGATAAATAGATTGTTACGTTGTGAGTTGGATGTTGCGGCCCATGAAATTCATATATACCCGTTACAATGGTCCAGAAACGACGAAGGATGGGTGCGCGATAATTTACCAGGAGCTAATGAGCGGCTTAAAGGGGGAATCTACTATAATTTTCAAATACCAGGTTCTCCTAAACGACCCGCTCAAACCGCAGTGCCTGCTGTTGCAAGCCTCGAGCCGCCAGTATCCCCTGTTCAATGGGAAGGCTGGATGCGCTTGACGAAGGAGTACCTGGATACTATCCGCGCGAAAGAAACGTTGGCGCTGGATGAGGATCAATTGGTGCATTTCTTCGATGGCTTAAATCCCACCTGGAAATATGCTCTCTCCCCCAAAATTCCCCGGCGTGCCAGAGAGAAAGAATTATGTGCTTTATTAGACGAGATTCGCAGGAAGGACCAGACCCACATCGTTGTCCTCAGCGGTGGGGGCGGCGAAGGGAAATCTACGATCTTACAACAAGTTGTATGCGATCTGCTTGAGTCTGAAACGGGCTGGAATATCCTGTGGCATCAAAAGCGACACACGCCGCTTTCTGAAAAACTGGTGCGGGAATTGCCTTCTGGAGTGGGTACCTGGCTCATTGTGAGCGATGATGCCGAAAAGATCGTGAAAGATGTGTATGATTCCATTCAGGCTTTACGCGAGCCGGAGAGAACAGATATTCATTTTCTGCTTTGCTGTCGTGATACCGATTGGAATATGGCGAAAGGTGACTCCTACACATGGCAGAGTGATGGGGCAAAGTGCCTGAAATTCCCTATTGGCAGCTTGACTCTACCCGATGCGAAAGAGATTGTCGAACGCTGGAGCGACTGTGGAAAAAGAGGCATGGGCGATCTCTACGGATCATCTATTGACGCTGCTGCTCATAAACTTCATGCCTTCGCCCGCGATGAAGCCGCTGAGAAGAAAACAGGAGGCTCATTCCTGGGGGCGATGATACGTACCCGTTTCAGTGAGAGTATGCAAGATCATGTGCTGGCATTACTTAATAGCCTTAATCGAGAAAATTCCATAAAGACTTTCGATGGGCGACCCCTCACCTTGCTTCATGCCTATGCTCACATCGCCGCACTTCACGCGGTCAACTTCCTGGGGCTTACGGATAAAATCCTGGCAAGCTCCATGCAATGCAGTGTTGATGACCTGCATGAATATATTATCGGCCCATTAGGTTTAGAGGCGGTAGTTACGTCAGATCTGCCGGGAGAAATAGAAGCACAGCCTTTCCTGACAGAAGAAGCTATTCTTACCAGGCACAGGGCCATTGCCGAAGAAGCCGTAAAGCTCCTTGATCGCTTTCACATCAAATTAGAGAATACCGTTGGTAATCTCCTTGAAGCTGCGACAAAGCTGCTGCCAAAGCGTGATTGGAGTCCGTGGAGAAGCCTTCCATCCCGGTTTGCTGAAAAAAAGATGTATACCGCCGCCATCAAATTGGGAAAAATCTGGGTGGAGAAAGAGAAAAACAATGTGCAGCATGTGCGCTATCTGGCGAATTTCTATGTAAAAAATGATGATGCGCCAAAAGCAGTAAGGGTGTACCAGGATGCGTTTAATGTTCTTTCATTCGCGCTGAAAGATAAGCTGTACTATCATGAATGGGGCTATGTAGAAGGCGAAGCCAAAAACCTGTTTGTAGCTGTCTGGCTCACCGCTTTTGCTCTAGCTGATGGAGGACCGCCGGACCCTGAGCGTAACAACAAATATACACCCGAAGATCGAGCCATAATCTTTTTGAACGGTTTGTCGCTGATATTCGGCAAAATATCGAAAGCCACCAATGAGCCTATTTTTAACGATGCCTGGATAGCTGCAACCACTCTCGGAGTAGATATACAGGGTAGTCATGAGACAAGAGGAACCCATAACAAATTATTACAAAGCAAAGAGGAAATCGAAAAAGACAGGCCAAGGCTGGGTGATAGAGCGCCATATACCCATCGAGAAGCCTTTTCTGTACTGGAAAAAGCTGTGAGCAAAGCGTGGGACAGGCTAGAACACCCCCTGCCTATTCCGAAAGGAAGCAACCTCAAATTTACTCGCGCAGCGATGTTAGTGATGTTTCCAGGAAATTGAGCATAACGGCCTGGTGAGGCGAGACAACACGCATTGCCTCACCTCACTATCATGCATACTGCTTTACGTTCCCGATTCCCACGAATTGAGGTACGTATCCTGCTCATTGGTCAGCGTATCGATGCGCACACCCATCGCGTGTAGCTTGAGGCGCGCGATCTCCTTGTCCAGTGCGGCGGGCAGCGTGTAGACATGCGGCTGCAAGCTTTTCGCGTTGGCAAGGATGTACTCCGCGCCCAGCGCCTGGTTGGCAAAGCTCATATCCATCACGCTGGCCGGATGCCCCTCGGCGGCGGAGAGATTGACCAGACGCCCCTCGGCCAGCAGGTGGACCTGACGGCCATCGGCATAGGTATATTCATCCACAAAGTCGCGCACGCGGCGTTTGCTGGTCGCCATCTGCTCTAACGCTGGAATGTTGATCTCGTCGTTGAAGTGGCCGGAGTTAGCAAGAATCGCGCCATGTTTCATGCGCTCCAGGTGCGCGCGATCAATCACGTTGATATCGCCCGTCACCGTCACCAGGATGTCGCCCAGCGCCGCCGCCTCGAGACCCGGCATTACGCGATAGCCATCCATCACGGCTTCCAGCGCGCGCGTCGGATCGACTTCGCACACAATTACATTCGCGCCCATGCCATGCGCGCGCGAAGCCACGCCGCGCCCGCACCAGCCATAACCAAACACCACGAACGTGCGTCCTGCGATCAAAATGTTGGTCGAGCGAATGATGGCATCGAGCGAACTCTGACCGGTGCCATAGCGGTTATCAAACATGTGCTTGGTATCGGACTCGTTGACCGCCAGCACCGGAAAGCGCAGCACGCCCTTTTTCTCCATGCTGTGCAGGCGAATGACGCCCGTCGTCGTCTCTTCCATGCCGCCAATGATGGCCGGAATCAGCTCGGTGCGCGTCGTATGGATCGTGGAAACCAGGTCGCAGCCATCGTCCATCGTCATCTGTGGCTGGTGATCCAGCACCGCGTTAATATGGCGATAATAGGTCTGTTCGTCCTCGCCCTTGATCGCGTATGTTGGAATGCCGTACTCGCTGATGAGCGCGGCAGCTACATCATCCTGCGTCGAAAGCGGATTCGAGGCGCACAACACCAGGTCGGCTCCCCCGGCTTTCAACGTAATGGCGAGATTCGCCGTCTCCGTCGTAATATGCAGGCAGCCCGACATGCGCACGCCCTTGAGCAGCTGGTCTTTGCTGAAACGCTCGCGTATCAATCGTAGCACCGGCATTTCCTTCGCCGCCCACTCGATGCGGTCCTTGCCGCGCGCGGCCAGCGAGATGTCCCTGACATCCCCCTTCATTGAAGTGGTCATGAATGTAATATCCCTTTCCATGAAAATATCAACAGCGTATTTGTCACAAACACAATGGTATCATTTTCATCCCCCAAAATGCCAGTTGGGATCAAAGTGCGAGCATTCCACCAGAGCGCGATAGCGGTTAGCTACATCGTCCATTGTCAGGGTGCGCAGGCGACCAATGCTGAAATCTTCGCACACGAATGAGCCAATGATGTTGCCATGCACCACGCCGCGCCGGATATCCTCGAAAGAGTATTGCTCATTAGTGCCACACTCGACCGTAGAAAGGTAGCCCAGGAAGCCGCCCGCGAACGCATCACCCGCGCCGGTGGGATCAATCACCTCTTCAAGTGGATAGGTGGGCGCGCTAAAGAACGTGCCATCCACGCTAAAGAGCAGCGCGCCGTAACTGCCTTGCTTTACCACCACGTATTTCAAACCAAGATCGAATAGGTGGCGCACGCCAGAGACCAGGCTGGCGCGCTCGGTATACTGGCGTATCTCTTCCTCGCTCATCACCAGAATGTCAACCCGCTTGATAACCTCGGTCAATTGCGCGCGGGCGGTCATGATCCATAGTTCCATCGTGTCAAGTACCGTTAAACGCGCCGTATGCGCCTGTTCAAGCACCTCCATTTGCAATTCCGGCTGGATATTCGCCAGAAAGAGCAGGTCGCTATTGCGATACTCGTCGGGAATGATGGGGTGAAAATCGGCGTAGACGCCCAGGTGTGTGTAGAGCGTATCACGCGCGTTCATATCCATATGGTAGCGCGTACCCCAGCGGAACGTCGCCCCTTCGCATATCTGCAAGCCCGCCAGGTTGACGGGACGCTTACGCCAGAAGTCCAGGTGTTCAGGCGGGAAGTCACTTCCGACGATAGCTATCAGGTTGACCTGACTATACAATGAGGCCGCCGTCGTAAAATACGACGCCGCGCCTCCCAACGTTTCCTCTGCTCTGGCAAAGGGCGTCTCGATAGAATCGAGAGCAACAGAACCAACAACCAGAATGGACACTCTTCCATCCTCCCTTTTGCATTGCAAATTACACCGGCGTCGCGTCGCTCAGGTGTTCGATCACACCATCCAGAAATGCCAGCGTGTTGCTAAATTTGTCGCGTGCCATCTCGCGCGCAGGCGCGGTATGCAGCGACTGGTACAATTCGACGAAACGCTCTTCGATATGGCGCAGAATGGCGGAGAGTACTTCGCCGGTAACTGCGCGGTTTGGGTAGCGCGCTCCAAATTCGATCAGCGAGGTGACAACAGCCAGGCCACTCAGACGACCGAGCTTGTCGGCGTCGAACAGTACGCGCCCCTCTAATGGACCGCGCGCGCGCTGCTCAGGCGCGACCATCGAGGTATGGATAAGGATGGCCTGCTCAACCCTCGCAATTCGTTCGGCTGGCACCTCCAGTCCGCGCAGGAAATCGACGGCCATCTCAGCCGATTTGATATGATGATTCTGATAGCCATATGCAACGGTTGAGATGTTATGCAAATACGCCGCCATGACCAGGGCGTCCATGTCTAACTGGCTTACCTCTTCATCATCTAATTCTAACGCCAGCATCTTACAATTGGCAACCACAGCGCAAATAAACTGGTAACTCTCCCGGCCTAGCGTTTGCTCGACGTACTCTGCCAGCATTTGCATAACATCGCTATCCATTACGCCTTTATCTCTCCATCAACAGCATAACCGGCGCAGAGCGCGCGCAATGATTGTTCATAAGGTGGGCGAGCGATGCCTGCCTCCGTCACGATAGCCGCTACATAGCTGTCAGGGGTTATATCAAAGGCGGGATTGGCCGCGTGAACGCCAGCAGGCGCGATAGCGATGCCCTGTATGCTCGTGACCTCATCAGGGTTGCGTTGCTCTATGGGAATGGATTCGCCCGATGCCAGGCTCAAATCGATGGTGGAACGAGGAGCTACGACGTAAAGCGGGATCGAATGCGCCCGCGCCAGCACTGCCACGCTGTATGTGCCGATCTTATTCGCCACATCGCCGTTAGCCGCGATGCGATCAGCCCCCACGAAAACACCTTTGATGCCGCCATGACGCATAAAATGGGCTGCCATGTTGTCTGTAATCAGCGTCAGAGGGATGCCCTCCCGTTGCAGTTCCCAGGTCGTCAGCCGCGCGCCCTGTAGCACCGGGCGCGTCTCATCTACGAAAATGTGCAATTTCTTGCCGGAACGATGCGCTACATAGACCGGCGCGAGAGCCGTTCCCCAACCAGCAGTCGCCAGCCAGCCCGCGTTGCAGTGCGTCAGCAACGTATCTCCATCGGCAATCAGTGTCGCCCCGAATTCACCCATGCGCACACATGCCTCAAAGTCTTCATCCGCGATGGCCTGCGCCTCTTCATGCATCGCTCGCGCCAGCTCGGACGGTGTGCAACCCCCGCTTATCGCTTGCCGCGCGCGTCTCAACATGCGCTCCACGCCCCATGCCAGGTTGACCGCTGTAGGCCGTGTGCCGCGCAAAAGTTCGCCAACGCCACGCAAATGTTCTTCCGCCTGCTCAACGGTCAGCGCGTCGCCCCGTTCATTCAGCAGGCGCGAAATCGCCAGCGCCATACCGAACGCCGCAGTAACCCCGATGGCAGGCGCGCCCCGTACTCGCAACGTCCTGATAGCCTCGGCCACCTCTTGCTCATGCGTCAACGTGAGGATAACCACTTCACCCGGAAGGAGCGACTGATCGATCATACATACGGCCACCTGCTGCCCGTCTTGCTGCCACCAGACAGTACGTATCGCGTGCGGATGCTCAACATCAGCCATTTGGTGAATATGCTCCTTTGTGATTGACTTCCCTTAACACGCTGTATCGTACCATACGCCCTGCCAACGAGCAAATAAACGGGACTTTGAGCGCGCTTCCCAAACGCCCGCTTTGAACGTGCTTCCCAAATATCCGTAGGGGCGGGGGTGGTGTGGATGTGGGGTGGGTGCCTTCAAGGCCGCCCATTGGGGTGGGGATGTATGGCCTCTGTGGTGGACAAAGCCACAGGCACGCGGGCGACCATAAAGGCCCCCGCCCCTACGGATGATCCAGCATCCCACAAGGCGAGTGGTAGTTAACCCGAAAGTTCGAAAAAGAACGAGCATAGAATAGTTGTGTTTCCGAACCTTCGGGTTAAAAATTTTGCATGAAGGTTCGGAAAAACGGATCTCTTCGCGCGGCTTAACGATTGATCTTCATTGGCCCATTGCTCCCCACAGCCCGCAGACCATCGAGCAGGGTCGCTGGTTCCAGCCGGTGGGTGAAATCTTCATCAACAAAGGCCAGACGAACCGTTCCATCCTGCGCGAGAAGAAACGTTGCTGGCATCGGCAACTCCCATGATGGATCGCCATTGAAGCCTGGCAGGTCCGCTCCAATGGTCGTGTAGAGCGTTCGGAAGGTCTGCTCCAGTGTGAAGACGAGACGGTACTTGCGGGCTACGATATTGCCGGCATCACTGAGAACGGTGAAGGTGAGCTCCTTCTTCTCAACAGTTGACAGGGAGTGCTCGGGCGTCTGTGGCGAAACAGCCACCAGTGATGCTCCCAAAGCCCGAATCTGCGGGAGGATACGTTGATACGCACGAAGCGTAAGATTGCAGAACGGACACCATTCTCCACGATAGAAGGTGAGTACGACGGGGCCGTGCTGGAGCAGTTCAGAGAGGGCTACTGGTTTCCCGAAGACATCGGGCAAGGTGAAGTCGGGCGCTCTCTCGCCTACCTTCACGCTCTGTTGGGCGATTCCTGTTTGAACCAGCGTGGTAATGCTTTTGGACAACTCAGCCAGTACCTCAATGGGAAGCTGTTGCGCAAGCTGGCCCTGCAATGTCTCGATCTGTTGTTGAAGGGTTGCGTGTGTGTGATTACTCGTCGTCATAGAAAATCTCCTGTTTCTTGTCTCTTCGCTACGCTAAAAGGAACATGTGAGAAATCCTTGTGTCAATGGCTCTCGCCCCACAGGTCTCTTGTCTGGGCGAGAGGGCCGAGCGACACGTTTTTGCTTCTCACTCCCTTAGACCAGCACTGTGACAGTTTGCATTCGCTCACCTTATGAATCTAACAGCAAGATCTGGCGGAACGCTGGCGTATTGATGAGTTGACGCAACCTGGCACTGAAATCAGGAGCGGCAAGAAAAGGATGCTCTCGATAGATAGTGGCATGCTGCTGTTCGAGGTGATGGTGGAGTTCCTGTGTACGGTCTGAGGCAATCTCGGCAATCTGTGTAAGGCGCTCCTGAGTAAAGCATCGACGCTGCGGGTCAACATAGCCCCGCTCGATGAATGAGCGCGTTTTGCGTGCGCACCGGCACGGGTTCGCCTGGTTGATGAGGCCGCACCGGTCATGCATATAATTGTACAGATCACGCCGAGTACGGCTCAGCACTTGACGAAAGTTGCCGGGCGAAAGATCCATGAGTTCTGCCCCCATCTCGCTGCTCACCCCAAACACCTCTCCCAGGATGAAGACCAGCCGTTGTCGCGGGTCCAGGCAGAGTAACATCCCGAGCGTGCAGCCAACTTTGGCTTCCTCAATAAGCACAGAGCGGGGAAGAGACACGTCCGATGGATCGGGCAACGCCTGATCGGGCAAGTGCTCAATCAGCGTGCCAAGTTCAGAAAAAGTGAGTTCCTTTGGCCGGTGTTGAAGATTGAGGACATGGTTGACGACGATGCGATAGAGCCACGTTCGAAAGCTGCTCTTGCCCTGGAAGGTGCCTAGCCTGGTGAGCATCTTGAGAAGAACTTCTTGCGTGATATCCTCTGCTTCCTGCGGCTTGCGAACCATACGAACGGCGATATTAAAGATCCACGCCTGATGCCGCCCGATGAGTTGCTCAAGCGCGTCCCAATCCCCATTTTGGGCTTGAAGAACGAGGTCTTCATCGGTGACATCAGGAATGATGGTTTCCTGGAATGGATTATACATGGCTTTCCTCGTGAAAAAACTGTTCGTCCTGTTTCTGGTCTGTCACGACTATAGACAGATCGTAACGAACCATTGTGACAGTTTCCAGCCGAAAGTGGAAAACCTCTCTGGCACCCGCAATTCCCACCAACGCTTCATCGTCAACGGCGAAAGCCGGCAGTTTCTCAACTGGTCAATAGTTGGGCTGCGGCAGCGATTGGGGGCCAACTGACCACTGCGAGGGCAAAACTTGCTCACATGGCAGGTCATTTACCAGGAACAACCTGGCGCAACCAGGTATTCCCGACAGCAATATCCTTTGGAGTAATACCAACACTGACAAGAATATCGATAAGATATCCCAGAGCAAGCTGATTGGGATGAAGCGCCGTTCCAGAGGGTATCTTTTTTTATGAGATGACTATCATCTTATCTTATGAAAAGTTTATTCGAGAGGATTTCCGAACCTTGATGTTAAAACTTTCCGAACCTTCGGGTTAATTACCAGCGAGGGGGAGCGGTGGGGGGCGCAGGAGAAATGTAGTGACGCCCCTTGTGGGCGTCACGGGCGGTGCGCTCGTGGGCGTCACGGATGGGACGCTTGTGGGCGTCAGGGGTCATGTATTGCTTAAAACGGATTGGGAGGGATGCCATGCGGGAAGTGACCCGAATTTGCCCCATTAGTACTAACATTTGGGCTACTAATTTCAGCGTCTCCGGCAAATATGCTAACATGGGTAACAAGTAAAACACAACGAATGCCGAAATCATTCACTTATCATAATGTTACTGAAAGCGTTAATTGTCCGTTCCACTACACAGAAGGATATAAGTCTTTCCGCACCCGCAGAAATACAGTTATTGCGCGGCCAGGGGATGCATCGCTATCGCTTGTTAGGAACGGATAAGTTGGTAGCTATAGTCATCGAAGGGACATAGCGCATGGCCAGGGCGGAAACTACGGGATCTTCCTGGTCCTTCGACCAGATTTATGACGAATACAAGACACCCATTTATAATTACGTCTATCATCTGGTTGGGGACCGCGAGCAGGCAGACGATCTGACACAGGATACCTTTTTGAAAGCGTTTCGCGCGCTGCCAAAAATGGATGCAAACCTGAAGTTGTCGGCATGGTTGTATCGCATTGCAACCAATACAGCGTATGATGCATTGCGTCGTCGCAAGCTGATCGCCTGGCTCCCCTGGCAAGACCTCGACCACGAACCAGCGGATGTAGAAGGCGCTGATCCTCAGGAAATCTACGGCACGACGGAACTTGTTCGTGCCGCTCTCCGTCGTATGCCCCATCAGTACCGGGCTGCGTTGTTACTCTATACTCAGGAAGGCTTCTCCTATAGCGAGATTGCAAAGGCCCTGAATATCGCGGAGAGTGGTGTCAAGATGTATCTTTCGCGCGCGCGGCAATCGTTCCGCGAGCATTATAAATCGCTAGAGCAAGGCGGAGGCACAAAATGAACTGCGAGCAAGTTGAGGAACTGCTAAGCGCATACCTTGACAACATGCTCGCACCCGAAGAACGTCGCCAGGTTGCCGACCACTTCCAGACATGCCGCAGTTGCGCTGAAGTGCTGGTCGACTACCGCCGCAACGATGCCCTGCTCAAACATCTCTCGCGTGTCACTCCCGATGCTGCTCTGCGCGAACGTATCTTCTCAGCGCCGGAGTATCTCGAAGCGACCGGCGAACCGTTTGCAAGCGAAGCGCCTTCCGGGCGCAGTACGGTTCCCAGACTGCCCGCCAGTTCCAGAAGTCCTCGCCGTGATACACCCGGTCGCCCGCACCTCGTCGCCATTCCCGGCGGGCGCAGCACCGCGCCTCGTCCAACCGTCAAAATGGAAACCCCGCCCGCGCGTGAACGAGCGCGAAGCAACCGCACCATCATCGCAACCATCGCCGCCGCGCTCATTATCGCCATTGGCCTCGGTGCCTTCGCAGGCATCTCTCTCTTATCTCGCCGGAGTACAACCGCTACTCATCCAGGGTTTACGCCACCAGCCAACGCCCCGCAAGCATCAGGGCCGCTCTCAGCCGGAGCGCGTTTCGTCTTCCTGCGCGGCAACGTCCTGTGGAGCGAGCGTTCCGATGGCAGCAGCACGCAGCCCGACCAGTTGACACCGGCAAACGTAGACGTTTCTCCCAACTGGGCTGTAGCTACCTTCCCAGGCAGAGCGACCGGCAACATGCTCGCTTATATCGATCTGAAAAAAGGCAGCGTCCACATTATTCGCAGCGATGGACAGGAGGATACCACCATCAATCCTCCCCTGTTGAACGCCAGTGTTTCGCCCGCATCGGTACAGGATACTGCCACCTGGGCCAACATCCTTAACAGTTTGACGTGGTCTCCCGATGGCACTAAACTGGCCTTTGTCGCCGATCCTGCCGGCACAGGACAAACGCACCTCTATATCTATTCGACAGCCACAGGTAAAACCACGCAGGTGAGCGTTTCAACACCGGGCAGCGTTTCACGTCCCACCTGGTCGCCAGATGGCGCGCGCATCGCTTTCGAGGTGAGCCATCAGGACGTAACCGGCATCTTCGACTACAATACACAAATCAATAGCGCGCTGACCATCGCGGACGGTATCGGCGCAAAAGCCACTGCGGGTCAGAGTATCCTCTCGCTGGACTGGTCGCCAGATACCAACGTTCCCGCTATCACCTGGAGCCTCGGCAGCATCGGTCATGTGCGCAGCGTCTGGGTGCGCCACGTCGGCGTGGATAGCGCTATCGGAGCGCAACAACTGCTGGCGGGCGATTTCGCGCAGGCCATCTATAGCCGTAGCGGTCACGCTGGCGTGGGTAGCTGGATGATCGTCACTACTATCGCCGGACGCGCCGGTGACATCTGGCGCATCGACGTAACGCCGGGGGCCACACGCATCCAACTGACTGCGGGCAAGCAGGTCAACTTTGCCACATGGTCGCCCGACGGCTCATTCATCGACTACCTCGCCTCTCTTTCCGAAGGCGTTGGCGTACTCCATATTGTCAATGCCAGCACAGCTGTTGATGCAATTATCGCCAACGGCGTCACCTACGACCCCGCTCCTGCCTGGTCGATGGATAGCCGCCAGGTCGCCTACAGCACCGGCACACGTATAGGCATCGCCAGCCCGCAGACGCCCACCAGCCCGCGCTATCTCACATTAAAAGGCGCGGCCTCCGCCCTTGTCTGGTCAGCATCAAAAGCGTCCCTTAACCAGCTCATCGTCGCCATGAATGACGTACAGCAGGGTATCTACCTCGTAGATACACAACATAACACAACTTTCCTCGCCGACAAACTCGGTACCGACGGCCCTATCCTGTGGACAGTGATTCCCTGACGTGTGCGGGTATGGGACGCGCTTTTCACTGGGAGGGTTTTTAAGAAAGAGGCGAGCTGTCATCCTGAGCGCAGCGAAGGATCTCCCGCCGGGGACGGAGATCCTTCGCTGCGCTCAGGATGACAGGCCAGATGAGTGCCTTCCAAAAAACTTACCAGTGAAAGATGAGACGCGCCCCCGAAATGAAGCGTTTCTTGCTATTACCGCATTCGATCGCCAAAAATCACAGAATAGTACATATGTACAAACACTCCCTCAATCGTGTAAAATAACAGAAGTCGTTTCACAATATTTTAGCTACAAGGAGCGAAAAACATGAGCGAAACAAGTGAGACCCTGGCATTCTTTAGCCAGGGCTGGCAAAACTACCAGAATCAATTGAGCATAGCCCTCGCTCGACTCTCGCCAGAGCAACTTGCACTCCGTGTAGCGCCGGAGCTGCGTTCCATCGATGAACTGGCGCGTCACATAATTGCGGTGCGGGTCGGGTGGTTCCACTTTAATCTGGAAGAGGGCGATGAGGACTTCGTCGCTTTGCATAAGTGGGATGGGCCTGGCAGTCTCCCACGTTCCGCCGATGAACTGGTGAGCGGGTTGGAAAAAACCTGGCAGGTCATGCAGGAGGTGCTGGGACGCTATACGCTCGCGGATTTGCAATCTACTGTCCAGGAGGAGTGGGAAGGCCAGACCTACACCTACTCCCGTGGATGGATCATCTGGCACGTCATCGAACACGACCTGCATCACGGCGGCGAGATCGCCTACTCCCTCGGTATGCACGGCCTCATCGCCCCGGACATTTAGCGGATGCGCAGGTGGAGGGGCGGGGTCCCCCAGGCATGTAGGGACGCCCCTTGTGGGCGTCCGACTTCCGGCTTGCGGGCATCGGCGTCCGACCCCTCCAGCTACGCTGACCTCGCCTCGTAAAACGCCTCGAACACCGAGGCAACGCTTTTGCGACCCATGTGTTGCCAGCGTTCGTTCCAATCTTTGCCCCAACCATCCTGCCTCAACGGACATATCTTCACACGTATTCCCGCTGGCTCCAGTTGCCCGGCCAGTCGGCTGCTGGCCTCCTGCCCGCCATCATCTCCATCCAGCGCCAGTACCACCGTTTTTACCTGTGCGGGGAGCCAGTCCACCGGCGCGGCAGTGCCAACCAGTGCCACGATTTCGCTGGCCTGGAAACCCGCCGCCAGCAACGTCAGGCGATCAAACGCGCCCTCAACCAGAATGACGGTATGTGGCAGGCTCTCAAAATCCACGCCAAACCAGCCCGCCGGGCAGGTCTTGATCCACCTCTTAGGACTCCCTGGCCGCTCGAGCAAAGCCTTGTGCATCGTTTCATTCATCCCCGGCTGCCAGCGCCACAACGAACGCCCGATGTAGCCTCGTCCATCCGGCGAGTTGAGCGGGAAGACGATACGATCAGTCCACCTGCGCAATAAGCCGCGCTGCCTGCGCATCTCCGGCCCGTTCAACAGCGTAGACGGCAGGTACCCCACGCCCGTCTCCAGCGCCACCTTGAGCGGGATGCCGCGCTCGTTCAAATACATACGCGCTCGTTGCGAACGGATCAGCGCCCGCCGCATCTGCCCATCCAGCGCCAGCAGCGCCAGCAGTTCGTCCTGCTGCCATTGCGGAATCGACCTGGGCGGCGGCAGCAGCATCGGCTGGACAACATATGGCCTGTACCTGTATCCATTCGCAGGGGGCTGATAACCCGGCTGCGCGGCTGATGTCAACCCCCGATAATAAAATTGCAGCAAGCGTTTCGCCACAGCGCGATTCCACTCGGCAACCAGCACCGTAGCCCCACAGGCCGCATTGAAACAATGTCCCCAGCCGGTCGTCTTATTAATAGACAGCGAACGCTGGTGATCGCTTCCATGAATATGACAATAGGCGCGCACATGCCCGCCCATATCCACAGGATAGCATAGTTCGCTCTCCAACACGATTTCAACCTGTCTCCCCTGATGGGTAGTAACAGTAATCATACTCGTTTCCGCCGTCCATGCTGCTTTTAACTGCTTGAAAACTCCACGAACTAGAATATTTGTTCTAATATTATATAACAAAAAACGGCGATGTGCCACTTTTTCGCCCTTGTTTTTCCACCCCATGCATGGTATACTTGCAAGCAAGCACCCGGCAATATGCCGGATACCATCGCAGTCGTTAGCCCTTCCTCTCATTCAACACTCGCCATCAAGATACATGAATCAACTCGACTCTCCCATCGCTCGTTTTGCCCGGCACGTTCTCGGCAAACCGCTCTATCCCTACCAGTGCGAGGTCGCCAATGCCATTCTCGATTCCATCGAAGGGCGGCATGGGCGCATTATCACGGTTATGATGTCGCGGCAATCGGGCAAAAACCAGCATTCAGCCGTGCTTGAGGCGTACTTGCTCATGACCAGGCTACAGGGAACCATCGTCAAGGCTGCGCCAACCTATACGCCGCAGATCATCACCAGCCGCCTGCGCCTGCTTGCCATGCTCGATACCCCTTTCACACGCGAGCGCATCTGGACGAGTCATGGCTACATCGTCGGGCTTGCTCCACGCCCCGAAT
Organism: Ktedonobacteraceae bacterium; assembly: GCA_035716135.1. GTDB lineage: Bacteria > Chloroflexota > Ktedonobacteria > Ktedonobacterales > Ktedonobacteraceae > CF-113. The sequence goes on along the minus strand of DASTKD010000460.1, from coordinate 6,931 downwards.
CGTCGCTCCTGCGCAACCATACGGGGCCGCGTGTCATGTTTTATTCCGCCGGACAGGAAAGCAACGTCGTAGGAGCCACCGCCGACATACTTCTGGAAATCGATGAAGCGCAGGATGTCCTGCCGGAAAAATTTGACCGCGATTTCCGCCCCATGGCTGCCACTTCAAATGCAACCACAGTTTTGTACGGGACCGCCTGGTCCGACACTACCCTGCTTGCCCAACAACGCGCCGCTAACCTGGAACAGCAGCAACAGAGCGGACTGCGCACCCATTTTGAATTTGACTGGCGCGTACTGGCTGCTATCAACCCGCAGTATCGCGCCTTCGTCGAACACGAAATAGCGCGCCTGGGCGAAGATCATCCCGCCATCCAGACCCAGTACCTGCTGCGCCCCATTAGCGGCGCGGGCTACCTGCTGAACAGCCTGCAACACGCGCTCTTGCAGGGTTCGCATCTCTGGGAAGAGACTCCAAACGCCGATGGCTGGTATATCGCTGGTATGGACGTGGCCGGGGAAGCGCGACCCGCGCCAGGGCTGGCAACCGCCAACCAGTTTGCCAGCAGCAAGCGCGACAGTTCCGTTATTACCATCGGGCGAGTCTTCTTTAACAAGCTGAACCTGCCCTGCATCGACGTTATTCATCATCACTGGTGGACAGGCCGCTCTCATCTTGAGCAATACGCCGCCGTCATCGCCCTCGTCGAACAATGGGGTATCCGCACGCTGGTCATCGATGCGACCGGCCTGGGCGCTGGTCTGGCATCCCTCCTGCTCTCGAAGTTCGGCCCCGAACGGATCGTGCCGTTCACCTTCAGCCGCCCCGCAAAATCCCGCCTGGCCTACCAGCTTCTCTCCCTGCTCAACAATGGTCGCCTCAAACTCTATGCCTCACAGCAGGCCCCCGCCGCCACCTACAACGAATGCTGGCAGCAATTGCGCCATGCCCGCTATCGCCTGCCCGCCCCCGAAACCCTCGATTTCTACGTTGACCCCACCGATGGACACGACGACTTCCTCATCAGCCTCGCCCTCCTCACCGAAGCCGCCCAATCCCTCACCTCACCCGCCGCCTCAACGCTGATTCGCCCGGCGCGACTTTATGAAACTGAGGGACGCTATTGATGCCGGACGCCCACAAGGGGCGTCCCTACATGCCAGACTACTCCCATCCCTCCCCCAGAGACGACCCGTTTTGGGGAGGGGTGGGGCGCACCTGGTATGTAGGGACGCCCCTTGTGGGCGTTCGGCGTGACATGTATGCGGTTGTTCGGCGTGACATGCATGCGGGCGTTAGCGTCCGGCGTAATACCGATAGACGAACCCATCATATCGTGATACAATGCCTTGCATTAGACATCCATTACAACTATGCAACTCCACCAACACATAAGCAGAAACGTGTAATGAGTGCGAATCCGTGTTGTGAAAGGCAGCGAATTTATGCCACGAGGACGCAAAGGGCCTCCGCAGGAAAGTATAGATAGTATTCTGCTTGCGATGAGCCGCAGGGACGATATTGACCCCACCACCCTATCCCATTACTTTGACCGCCTGGACGAAGAATGGACCGAGGGAGCCAGGGACAAAGTACTTCATTTACTACGCACCAACGATTTGACGGCCTACTCCGCCGCCGTCTTAATTCTCTCCGAACTGGCTACCAGCTTTGACCTGGAAGAATTGGAAGACCTTGTCGCGGACCCGACCATCAGCGATCTCGCCAAACTTACCCTGGCCCCGGTGCTTAAAGAGCTTGGCTCGGATATGGCCGATGATGGCATTGTCGATTACCTGAACGATCCCGAAGCCGCCATGCTCCAGATGCAGATTCGCCTCCTTGAACTGATAGGGCGCAGCGAACTGGGTGTAGAATCAGTGCTGGAAGACGTGTTGAGTATGCCGGTGGAACGGCGTCTGGGCTTCATCGCCTGGCTGGGCGTGAGCCAGGACCCACGCGCCACCAGACTCCTGCTTCCCCTGCTGGAAAACCAATCGACGAAAGTGGTGCTGGCAACGATCGAGTCCCTCCAGCAACTGGGGCCTGTTGCCGCTCACCAGTCCATACCCGCGCTTAACTACCTGCTTACCAACCACTCGAATCGCCAGGTGAAGCAACAGGCGCGCGCCGCGCTTGGTCGCCTGACCATGCATTCCAGCCCTGGCACCGAAGACGCCGCCATGGCAGAATTGCTCGCAACCCAACAGCAACCCCTGCACGAGGCGCGTGTCAGCTTCGTCGATGGGGCCGGAACGCAAATGATACTCATGTCCTGGAAGCGCCCCGATGGCCTGCTAAAAGGCGTGAACGTGTTGTTTCAAGATGATTGGGGCATCAAAGATTGCTACGGTACCGATGAGATGGAGCCGGAACACTGGGGAGAGTTGGTAGCAGGTATGGAAGAGCAGGGCTTTAGCAGCTTCGCGGTACCCCTGGACTATTGCCGCGCTATCGTTGCCGAAGCTCGCATCATCACTAAGCGCACGCGGCACAAAGTTTCCGTCGCCTACGCCGTCTGGCGACCGCTAATCGAGGGAGGAGATAGCCCGAAGAAGCCCACGCCGCCCGTTGTCACCATCCTGGAGCCGCGTCCCTACGACTCGCAGGCGGCGGAAGTGGCGCAGCGCGGCCAGGATTTGTACAAACTACCGGAGTTTAGCTCCTGGTTTTACGATCCATTCGATGTCATTCGACCGTTCATCGCCCCCTATACCTCCCATCTGCGCGGAGTGGCTAACCCACGCGGACGCAAACGTAAAGGATCGCAAAAAAGCGGCGATCACAGCGCCAACCTGGAATCAGTCGTCAGCGAGGCGCTGGAAACGGTCATTGACGACCAGTGGCGTTTGCTCTACGAGTCGCGCCTGCGCCGCCAGGCAGCGCTCTTTCAACAGGTCGAGCGCCACGATGAAGCCCAACTCATGAGCGCGGTTGCTGCCATGCTGCACCCAGATTCAGGAGTAGCCCCAAAAGATCAGCCTTTCCTGCGCGCCATGATGCACTACTCGCTGGAAAATGGCCTCATGCGCCTCATGACCGAGCTTTTCGAGAAAACCGCTCCCCTGGAAATCTTTACCAAAAACGACGACCCTGTACTTTAATATAGGGCTTGACGCCCTCTGTCATCCTTCGTTTCCCGCTGTCATCCTGAGCGCAGCGAAGGATCTCTCCCTGGTCGCGCACAGAGATCCTTCGCTGCGCTCAGGATGACAGCGGGCGACTGGCTGGCCTTTTTCACCACAAAGGATTGATAACCAGTCCCGTGCTTAATTTGGGGTAAAAGTAGGAAGATTTCTGTGGCATACGGTCATTCGCCTCGGCCACATCACAAATCTGGCGCACGCGCGTTGGATTGAGCAACAATGCCACCTGCGCCTCTTTATCCTGTACCGCCTGCAATGCCTGGCGCGCATCGCGGGTGAAGCTCACATGCGTACCTGCCGTCAGGTCGGCGGCGTTCAAGTCGAGCAAATCCTCAAGGACCAGCGTATGTGCCACCGCTACATCCAGTTCGTTCCATGCCGCGCTATGTCCGCTCTCTTCCATTCGCGCCTTACCCTGCTCATTCAAACTGATCAGCCAGCTTTGCTCCGCTGTGCATATTACAAAAGTGGGCGCGGCATCGCGTGCCTGGGCCAGCATTTGCAGCGGCGCTTCCGGCGGATAATCGCCAATCGCCATCTCGCGCACCGTAAAGAACCTGCCCAGTTGCTGGCTGCTCAAAGCGTTCAGCGCGCGCTCTTCAAGATGCGCAACCAGGCGGTGCGTCGGCAAAACCAGCAAACCGGGATCATCTATATCGATCAGCGCCATCAAGACGAAATTCGCGGCATCATCAGCGGGCAAATGTTTGCGCATAGCCCGCACGTCTTCCCGGTAATTGAGCGCGGTTTCGTAACGATGATGCCCGTCCGCGATATAGAGATGACGCTCCTCGAAGAAATTCTGGATAAGCGCGATTTGCTCTACGTCTGTGATAGGCTGCAAGCGGTGTTCTTCCTGTACCTCGTCCGTCACCTGCACCTCCGCGCTGGCGGCATACGCGCCGAGCAATTTACGCATCCGTCCCTGTGGGTCTTCGTAAAGACTCATAATCGGGCTGAAATTGGTCGCGCACGCCTGCATCAGCTTCAAGCGGTCGCTTTTCGGCTTCGCCATCGTATGTTCATGCGGCAATACCACGCCCGCCTCCCAGGGTTCCAATCGTACACGAGCCAGCAGACTTGTGCGCGTGTACGTCTGCTGCCCGTAGCTAAATACCTGCTGGTAGCAGTAATAGCGCGGCGAGCTATCCTCGCGCAGCACCCCCTCGACGCGCCACTCCGCCAGCGTGGTAGCCGCGCGCGAATAGCGGTTATTCAGTGTCGTATCGTTCGACTCATCGCGCCCCAGTTCCAGGCGAATAATATTGTAAGGGTTGCGCTGGTAATAACGCGCCTGCTCCTCTGTCGAAATAACATCATACGGTGGCGTAATAACCCCCGCCAGATCACTCACACGCTCGCTAGCATATCGTATGCCCCGCAGTGGCTGTACATCTGCCATGCTATAACACCTCATCTTCAAATTTGCTTAACACAATGTGCCGGTTTCATTACCGCCCGAGGCGGCAGGTTGGGGAAAAGGTCTGCAAGCTCGCAGCCAGGAGCGCGCAGACCTTAAAACACATGCCTATTGTATCACGAAAATTTTAGAAAATCTGTTCTAAAAACCCTTGACAACAGTTGGGTTGTATAGTACAATAAGCCGTGTAGAACAAAGGTTCAAAACTAAATATGCTCTCTCATCCCCTATCTTTCTCCTGAACATCCTCTTTTGTTGCGGTCGGGGGTCATTCCTCTCTCTCCCCCTCCCGACCGCCGGTGGGAAAAGGAAATCTTCCCTGTATCTTGACGCCTTTGCCATTGATAGCTAGAATGGAGAAGAACAAGGGCTTTGTATGTGAAAGGTAAGAGATACCCATGAATTCCAGCGCTGTGCAATATATAGGCTTTATTGTAGCCGCCCTCATCCTTAGCTGGGCAGTCATCGAAATCAACAGGCGCTATTTCAGGCGCAGAAAGATGGATGTGCGTTCCCTCAACACATGGGTACCCCTTGATACAGCCCGGCCCGACGCCCCGGACGAAAGTTTGCCCACTGACGACGCCAGCGCCGAACCAGACGAGAGCAGCGAGCGGCATTTGCAAACGCGAGCCAGGCAAAACGGCCACTACTCTGAAAGCAAAAAGCCGCTATGAATTCCCGCTATCTGGGCGGGGGCAAGCCCCGCCTTTCACTGGTAGGTTTTCAAATCTTGAAACGCAAGCCTGCCCTCTTATAAGCCTCCTGGTCGGCGCGGAAGCTATCAGCGTTCGTGCCACGCTCCGTCGCCACAAAATCGGCCAGCAATTGCAGGGGCAATACCGTCAGCAAGGGTGTCAACTCTTCTGGCAGATCAGCGCTATACTTGATCGCAAAAAGCCTCCACTTATCGCCATCGAACAGCGCCGCCGTTTCCTCTGTAGGAGCCTCGCCAATCAGCCAGATGCGCGACCCAATCTCGCTCAACGCCAGCAGCAGATCAGCCATGCGCGCTTGCGCCGCCCCGCGCACGTTAATCGGGATCAGCAGGTCTTCCGCCTCGAAGTCCACCTGTGGCCCGTGAATGGCCTGTTCCAGTTCAAAGCCCTCCGCCGTCACATACGCGGCTTCTTTCGCCTTGAGCGCGCCTTCCGGCCCTGTGATCGAGTTTGGCCCAGCGCCAATATAAAACAGCCGCCGCTCGTGCGCCATAGCCTCGCGCGCGATCTGCCGCACCTCATCTTCGCGCGCCAATATAGCCTCCATCACCTCCGGCAACTGCGCCAATCCCTGTTCCAATGCCCGCGCCTCAGTAGTGCGCCCGTTGAGCGCAGCCAGCCGCGCCGCGACCTGCGCCAGTCGCGTCATCGCCGCCACGTAACTTATAGAATGGGTCGATGATACTTCTTGCTCGACCGTTGGAATAATGATAAGCTCGTCCTGCATCTTCGAGCCGCGCCCGGTAATGCCCACTGTGCGCACCCCGCTCGATAGCGCGCGCTGCAACGCCAGGTTGCCATGCAGCTTACTTCCCCGGTGGCTCACTACAATCACCCCATCATCCTCGCGCAATGGTCGCGGATAATGCACAAACTCGAAGGAGCGTACCGCCCACGCATCCGCTCCGGCATAGCGCAGCAAGTATTCTCCCACAGTTGCCGCGTGAAAACTGGTGCCGATCCCCGCCAGAAAAATACGCCCCGTCTGCGCCATCAGCTCAGCCGCCCGCGTCGGCCCATCCCAATCCGCCAGTAACTCGCGCACCGCCCCCGGCTGCCCATGAATCGAACGATACAACCCACTGCTGTTCCCATCAGACATACGAATACGCTCCTTTTCACAAATTTTTGATGTTAAACCCGCATAATGCCAGTGTAGCCCATCCAACCCCACCTGTACAGAGCCAACCCCACCCGCTAATCCCATCCAAAAACCCTCTGCCTGTCAGAATAAAAACTTGCATCACACCGTTATTATTACAAAGAGAGATTGATCTAGAACGATTCACCGCACAACGTGTGTACCCACAAAAAAGGCACAATCCAGTTACGATTCTTCTATACAATCGTCGCTACTGTTGTCAATTCTCTATCGTGTTGTTTTATAAGCGCGGATAGTCACATTATCCACACTAGTATCAAACCTTCTATTGCAGGAGTCTTGTTATGCCAGGTCAGACAAATACCACCCTGCCGGGCAGGGGGAAGCTGGACATTGCCAGCATGTCAACCGAAGAGCGCTTGCAGATGGGCGCGAACAACGCCGTTAGTTGCATGGGGGTCAACGCCTCCGACCGCGTCTTCATTATCACCGACTTTGAACGTGAACATCTCGCCCGCCGCGTAGCGATGGCCGCCCTTGAGCG
>DASTKD010000459.1:0-7897 GCA_035716135.1 Ktedonobacteraceae bacterium | reverse complement strand
TGAGCAGTCAAGAAAAAAGACTGAACAGCTACTTTTCTTCTTTCGGCACATAGAGTTTGATCCTGCGGAACGCCTCGGCGTACTGCATCTCCAGACCCTTTTTCTCCTTTGCCTCCTTCGCGGTTTCCTCGCCCCAGTGTTTAATCATGTCGAGCATGTTGGTCTCCGGCCCGAATTGAGTAGTGTGGCATTGTAGCCCACGCGCTTTGAGTTCAATCGTCTCGCCAATGTCAATAAAGGTGTTATCCTTATCGGAGAAAAAGAGGTAGAGTTCATGCACCTGGAATGGCGGCAGACCCTCGGCCAGCAGTTCACGATAGGAGCGCGGGTTGCCAACGGCGGGAAAGATGGCGTCCAGCACGATATTGCCGGTAGCGCGGTGATCGGGATGGTTGAGGTAAGCAGTATCTTCCGGTTTCTCGTAGGGATCGGGCGCGAAGATATGCTGTGTCGGGTCGTGCGTGATGACGACACGCGGGCGATATTTGCGAATCAGGCGCACAATAGCCTTGCGCGCGGCCTCGCTATTGGTGAGATGCCCGTCGGAGAAACGCAAAAACTCTACCGCCTGCACTCCCAGCGTTTCGCAGGCCATGCGCTGTTCCTGCTCGCGTGTCAGCATCAAATCGGTATCAATCACACTGGGAACCTCGCTGCCCTCCGCGCCATCGGTCATGACCACCCATACAACTTTTTTGCCCTGTTTCGCCCATAAAGCGCTGGTGCCAGCCGCGCCAAAGTCATCATCATCGGGATGCGCGCCAATCACCATCGCTTCGTAATCGGGGGTCTTTTCGACCTGGAGCGCGCCAGGAGCTTTTCTATCTGCCATGTGTAAGAACCTCTCTAGTAGTTTCGTTCAAATTCAGTGCGTTCAGTATAGGCAGGGCCAGAATTGGATGTCAAGCTTGTGGAGCCTGCCCCCGTTCTGGAAGCCTTTCAAAATACAATCCATCTTGCGTATATAACAGCAGAACCCATCCATTTATTCTTCTCATCTGGTATACTTCTGGTAATAAAATGATTGTAAGGAACACAAAAAATATGACCCTGGCGGCGCAGCGCGTCTGTAACAATTGTGGTATGGTAAACCCGCCTGATGCCGTGTCTTGCTGCCATTGCGCGGTTTCTTTCAAAATCACTATCCCTCTTGCTCCTGAACCTGTTGGTCTTCCGGCAGATGCTATCGTTGTGCATCTGAAAGCGGGTGATCTGCTCGAAAACAGGTATCGCATTCACGGCCAGGTAGGTGTGGGTGGTTTTGGCGCGGTGTATAAGGCGGAGGATACGCAGAAGCATAACCGACCGGTAGCTCTCAAAGAGATTGGCCTGGCCGGGTTGACCGCGCAACAGGTAATTGAGGCGACCGGCGCGTTTAACCGCGAAGTTGCGTTGCTTTTGGACCTCAAGCATGAAAGCATTCCGCGCATCTACGCACACTTTACCGACGCCGAACACTGGTACCTGGTGATGGATTTCATCGAGGGAGTCACGCTTGAGGAATATCGCCTGAAAAGTACCAACGCCTGTCTCACGCTCGACGAAACGCTGTCGATTGGCATACGCTTATGCGAAGTGCTGGACTACCTGCATAGCCACAGGCCACCCATTATTTTCCGCGACGTGAAGCCTGATAATGTCATGTTGACGCCGGACGACCGTCTCTATTTGATCGATTATGGTGTCGCGCGCTACTTTCGAGCGGGAAAAAGCCGCGATACTATCGCTTTTGGCTCACCTGGCTTTGCTCCGCCGGAGCAGTATGGCAAGGCACAAACGACTGCGCAATCGGATATTTACAGCCTGGGAGTGACGCTTTACCAGTTGTTGACGGGCGTTGATCCTTCGCTTTCTCCATTTCGTTTTCCCGCGCTGCGCGTGTTGGATGCCGCCATCCCGGAGGAACTGGAAAGTCTGGTAGCGCGGATGCTGGAAATGGATGCAGCAAAACGCCCTGCCAGTATGGGTATCGTCAAAGAGCAATTGCAACCTATCTCAGACCAGCGCAAAGGCTCTCTCGCCGCCATTCGCCCGCTTAAACCGACGCCTCTACCGGGCGCGTTCTCTTTCTCCACACAGGGGATTACCCGCTACATTCATCGCGCCTATCGCGCGGAAGTGCAGACCGCCGCCTGGTCTCCTGATGGTAAGCGTATTGCTTCGGCAGGTCAAGACCGCCTGGCGCAGGTATGGGACGCCTTCGATGGCGGCAACCTGTTTACCTATCAGAACCACGCCGATGTCGTGAATAGCCTTTGCTGGTCGCCCGATGGCAGGCATATCGCCTCCGCCAGCAGAGATCAAACGGTGCATATCTGGGATGCAGCCTCCGGGCGGGTCTGGTTGCGAGCCGTTGCTCTGCTCGCCGGCTTTCGCTACAGTGTTTTCGAGGGTCACGCGAGCGAAGTCAATACGCTGGCGTGGTCGCCCGATGGCAGGTATATAGCCTCGGCGGGCAATGATAATTCCGTGCTGGTATGGGAAACGTCTACCAGGAATGTGATTACCTGTTTTCAGGCGCACACCGATAGTGTGCAGATGGTGGCGTGGTCGCCCGATGGCAAGCATATTGCCTCGGCTAGCATCGATCATACGGTGCGTATCTGGGATGCTCACTCGCGTCAGGTCAAATTTGTCTATCGTAATTCTGTATCTATTGTGCATGACCTGTCATGGTCGCCCGATGGCCGGCATATCGCGCTGGCGGGCAGCGATCACACTGTACAGATTTGGAACGTGCAGGAACGCAGCAAAATCTTTACATATAAGGGGCATTCCGACAGTGTGCAGGCCGTTGCCTGGTCGCCCGATGGACAATATATCGCTTCTGGTGGCAATGATAAGACCGTCCATATATGGAAGGCGGTTCATCAAAAAACTGCGGCTGGTGGCAAATCGGCGTTCATCTATGATCTGCATAGCGATACTATCTGGAGTGTTGCCTGGTCGCCCGATGGGCAGCACATTGCCTCGGCGAGCGAAGATGGTACAGTGCATGTCTGGCAGGCCATATAAATAGAAAAATGCCAGGGAGCGAACGATGAGTTCGTTCGCTCCCTGACAAAGAGTTTTCCCTGCCTCACATCACTGCTGCTACTGTGCTTTGAATGCTACCTGATTGCTGCCGCCTGATGCCGAATCGATCACCAGCACAAAGTATTTCTGCCCGCTGATAAGGCCGAGAGGAGCAGTAACTGTGGTGCTGAAGGTTCCACGCGCGGAAACGTTGGCCGTGCCGATGAACTGGGTGTTGCCGCCTGAACCGCCGGAGCTGCCGCCATTGGGGAAGACCCACAGTATTTCCACGAAATTGTTGGGCGTAAAGTGAGCGCCATGAACCGTAATCAGCGTGCCACCGGTGCCGGTATTGGGCGTAATGCTGACATTCGGCTCGACATTGAAGAAGGTATTGGCCGCTACGCCGCTGGTTTTGCCAGAAGCGATGATGCCATTGTTCTGATAGCCGATTTTCGCGCTGGTCGGCACAACGAAGCTACCTGTGAAGAATCCTTTGGCATTGGTGTGTACATTTGCTACGATAGCGTTCTGGAAGAGAACTTTCACATTCTCATTGCTTCCGAAGCCGCCGCCATTGAAGCTGACCGCTGTGCCGATGATGCCCTGCGTTGGGCTGGCATAGATGGCTGGGGTTTCGTTCACCAGAATACTGGCGCTCAGGCCACTGATACGCCCATGCGCGATGAGATGGCTCTGCACGCCGAAAGGAAGGCTGGGCATGATAAAGTTGCTGAAGAAGAAACCGTTAGCATCGGTTGCGGCAATGCCTGCCTTCATAGTTCCCAGCGTGCCAAAGTCCCAGGTCAAATCGACCGTCTCGCTGGCCGCGAAGCCGCTGCCATTAACAGCCGCTTGAGCGCCAAATACCGGCTGCTGCTGGTATCCTACCGTAGAGAAGACCGAAATGCTCGGCTTTGTGAAGGTAAAAAGCACCTGCTCGAACAGGGCTGTGCTATTCACATGCACATAGTAGCGGACTCCGGGTGTATAGGATGCTGGAGCCGTAATGAAGGCCGAGAAGAAGCCGCTCGGATCAGTAACCGCCGTGACGGTACCGTTCGACTTTGACTGAAAGAAAACGGTGACAGTAGCATTGGGTGGATAGTTGAAGCCATTGACATTGATAACCGTGCCGGGACCGCCTTGCGTGGGAAAGATATTCGCGGTTGGACTACCGCCGCCACCACCGCCGCCACTGGCATGTGCCGCGCGCCCAGGATGCGTCAGGATGATGGCCGGCACAAGCGCTAAGATAAGTAGACCGGAGACAAGCCAGATGAGACGCTTAGGGGTTAGAATCTTTTTTATCATGCTCAACTCTCCTTAGCATGAACATATGCGATCAATAAAAGAGGGAAAGCGAAGAGTAGTATCACACACCGCAGGTATCATAGCTGAGTTTTCCCGCGATAACAAGTGAAATAGTTCACAGAATCAGTGTGAAATAGGCACATCCGGTTGAGCTTCCTTAACTATTGCTGAAACTTGCCGACAATCAGTTCTTGAGTTAAGCTATAAGTGAGATAAAAAATGTGATATACCTTTGTGAGGGTAAGACTATGAAAGAAGTTCAGGAAACCACCGTTACTACTGTCACTACACAAACTGCTCCTGATAAGAGGAGCGAGCAAAGACCCTCAACCGTTTTGCCACGCATCGTCATTGTGGGCGCTGGCTTCGGGGGTCTGAAGGCTGCCAAAGCTTTGCATCAGGTCAACGCGCGCGTTACTGTGATTGACCGCCAGAATCATCACCTCTTCCAACCGTTATTGTACTGGGTCGCAACGGCTGGCCTGTCGCCCGCCGACATCTCCTCGCCTATTCGCTCGATACTGCGCCGCCAAAAGAACACCGAAGTGCTGATGGCGGAGGTAACGGGCGTCGATTTGGAGCAGCAGCGCGTGTTGATGGGCGAACATGCCGTACCATATGATTACCTTGTGCTGGCGACCGGGGCGCATGACAACTACTTCGGACATACCGAATGGGAACGCTACGCGCCGGGCCTGAAGTCCATTACTGATGCAACATCGATCCGCCGTAAAATCTTGCTGGCATTTGAAGCGGCGGAAATTGAAACGGACCCGCGGAAAATCAAATCGCTGCTGACCTTCGTGCTGGTAGGCGCGGGTCCAACAGGCGTTGAGATGTCCGGCGCTATCGCGGAACTGGCGCATAAGGCTCTGCCCCCCGATTTCAGGCATATTGATACGAAGTCGGCGCGCGTCATTCTGGTCGAGGCGATGCCCAGAATTCTGGCGACCTTTCCGGCGTCACTGGCGCGTAGATCAAAACGCAAGCTTGAGCGTATGGGCGTGGAGGTGCGCGAAAACAGCCCGGTGGAACAGATAGACGAGCATGGAGTCGTGATTGGTGGAGAGCATATCGAAGCTCATAACATCATCTGGACCGCAGGCGTGTCTGCCTCTCCCGCTGGAAAATGGCTGGGCGCGGAAGTAGACCGCGCGGGTCGCGTCAAAGTTGAAAGCGATCTGTCGCTACCGGGCCATCCCAACGTGTTTGTAATCGGCGATACGGCCAGCGCTATGCAGGATGGTAAACCACTCCCCGGCGTTGCTCCCGTCGCAATGCAGGCTGGACATTACGTGGCCTCGGTTATCGCTCAGCACATCGCCGGGCAAGAGCAGCATAAGCCATTCCGCTACTTCAACAAAGGCAACCTTGCCACCGTCGGACGTTCCTACGCCCTGGTTGATCTGGGAAAAGTGAGAATGACCGGCTTTCTGGCATGGGTGACATGGCTGGTGGTCCACATCTTCTACCTGATCGGCTTTCGCAATCGCGCCGTAGCCCTCTTCCAGTGGGCCTGGACGTACCTGACTTATCATCGCGGAGCAAGATTGATTACGCTGGAGCGCGAAGGTAATCGGCTCGATGCCAGCGATTAATGCCATGTTACATCAAGCCTTCAAATAAGCCTGCAAACTCTTTATCGGTCTGCCAAGACTCATGTAGACCTCGCCCAGTTTGGAGTAGCAAGTACGCATAGAGGGGTCGATTTGCACCGCTTTTTCCAGGGCGTCAACAGATTCGTTGTATCGCTTCAACTCGGCAAGCACGCAGCCTTTGTTGTAATAATAAGATGCATTCTTAGGATCACGATGGATAGCCTGATCGTAGGCAGACAACGCTTCATCGTGACGTGCCAGTTTATGAAAAAGTGTCTCGGCTTTACTGTTGTAAATCGAAGCATCTTTGGGATTGAGTTGAATGGCGCGGTCAAAGTCTCGAATCGCTTCTTCTCCCCGATCAAGGTAGGCCAGCGCAACCCCTCTATTACTATAAAAAGTAGCGTTGTCGGGAACACGTTGAATCGCTTCGTTATGCGCGGCGAGGGCTTTCTCGTTTTGACCCAGCAGTCTGAGTATAAATCCTTTCTCTGAATAGAGGTATGCATCATCAGGGGCGAGCAAAATAGCCTGTTCGATGGCAGATAAAGCTTCCTCATAGCGATTATGTTCTCTAAGTACCCTTGCTTTGAGGCTATATACTATTGCCTCATCGGGCGCAAGTTGCATAGCTGGCTCGAACAAATTCAGCGCCTGCTCGTGTTGGTTCATAGACTCCAATGTCATGCTTTTGCCCAGATAAGCCAGGGGATTGGAGACGGCGATATGCGTTGATTGGTCAAATGTAGCTATTGCCTCTTCATGACGACCTAAATTGTAGAGCATGATGCCCTTCTGGTTATAGCTATTAATATCATTGGGCGCGAGTTCTATAGCGCGACTAAAAGCATTGACAGCCTCGTCGTAGAGTTTCAGTTCGCTTAACGCCATCCCTTTCGCATAATAAGCAGCGGCATTCTCAGGTTGTAGCTGTGTAGCGTATTCAAATACTGCTAACGCCTCTCTGTATCGTTTCAAATTGAGGAGCGTATTCCCCTTCGCCAGGCGAATCTGGATTTCTTTAGCGTTATACTGCATAGCAATATCGAAGGCTGTGAGCGCATCCTGATAGCGCTCAATGGAGTAAAGCGCATCGCCTTTGCGGTAGTATACTCCTGCATTTTTAGGATCGATAGTAATGGTGAGATCAAAGGTTATTAGCGCCTCGTCGTACCTTTGCAGAGCCATGAGGGCCATTGCTTTACCCATATATGCATCTACATACCTCGGATTTGCAGACCCCAGAGTAGGTTTAATAGCAAGGTCATAAATGGTGAGCGCGTCCTCAAACCGTTGAAGGGCAAGCAGCGCGTTGCCTTTTGCTATAGAAGCAAGATAGATATGAGGATCGCGGCGAAGAGCTTGCTCGCTCAGCGCAAGAGCTTCTTCATATTCTTCAAGCTGCCCAAGCATAAAGCTCTTGCCTGTATAGGCAAAAACAGCATTAGGATCGCGGCGTAACGCCTCATCAAATTGCTTTAACGCTTCTTCGTTACGTGTAAGCGTACCGAGTACATAACCCATAAGAATGTATGCATCAACCTTGTCGGCGTCAAGTTGTACACATTGCGACAGGACTGTCAGGGCCTCTTCAAACCTTTTTGAGTTAAGTAAAATGCTACCTTTTTCAAGATATGCATCAACGTTATTGGGATCAAAACGAATAACTTGCTCAAAAGCTGCATTTGCTTCCTCGTACCGGTCAAGCAGACTCAGGGCCTGTCCTTTACAGAGGTAAGCGTTTACAATATCAGCCGGATGATGAACAGCTCGCTCAAATGCGCGTAGAGCTTCTTCCGCAATTGACTGAACTTCTTTGCCTTTGCCGAATGCGGTCATGATAGATGCCTTCCAGACATAGGCGCTCACAAGATTGGCATCCAGGTTAATGGCCTGCTCATAAGCCTCTAAAGCCTCGCTGCGTTTGTTAAGACGATTAAGGCTGTTCCCCTTGTTATAAGCAGCGATGG
>DASTKD010000458.1:0-8822 GCA_035716135.1 Ktedonobacteraceae bacterium | reverse complement strand
GGCGCATTGAGAGAGAAAGGTCTGCGGGTAGTTCGCCGCAGACCTTTCTCTCCTGGACGTTACTACTGGGACAGCGCCTGGAACGAGGTAATGCTGGCAGTTGTGCCACTCTGATCCAGGATACGCAGGCCGCAGAAGCCTGAAGCGAATGTGCTATCGGTGGCAGTTGCCATCCAGTTGGCGGGTTCGCTCGTACCCGTTTTCCAAACTTTTACCGATAGCGTATTGCCAGTGATGCTGAAACGTAAGGTGTAGGGTGTGTTGGCACTGGCGGCAAAAGGCACGGATTTCAAGTTGGAAGTTGAGCCGTTGACCCTCTTCTGTAAGATCAGGTTGGAGCCATCGATATAGGCTTTGTACCAGTTATCTCCGTCAGCCCAGCGCAACACTGCTCCCATGTTGGTATTGTTAAAGCGGCTCATGGAGCCACTAAAGAGAACTTGAGCGTTGGCAGCCTGCGGGCCAAGCACGGCGCTATAGGTGTTCCCACCACCATTGTTAAGCTGACCAGTATTATTTTTGATGGAGAAGACGCTGGTGTTGGCGGCGTCACCGCCCCAGGTCTGACCATCGGAAGCCTTGCCCCAGCCATTCTGGTTAGCGCGCTGGAAAGTATCCTGTGCCAGGGTAGTACCCGGTGAGGGCGTGGGGGTGGGAGACGCGGTACTCGTCGGCGACGGGGTATTGGTCGGCGTTTCTGTCGGGGTAGCGCCGATAGTCGGAGTAGGCGGTGGAACGTTGGTCTGGGTTGCTACGGCGAGTTTGTTTGCAAACTCTTCGGTAAACCAGATACGATTCTGGCTATCGACGTTCAGGCCGTCGTGCGAATGAGAGTTTTGCGTGGGCGTCTGGTAAATGGAGAAACTACCGTTGCCAGAGTCGGGGAACGAGCCGAAGACGCTCAGCAATGAGTCGTCAAACCAGACGAGGCCGTTGCTATCAACACTGATGCCGGAGGTGTGCGTACTGCCGTTTGCAGGATAGGCATACTCGGTAACACCGTTGTTGGTGCCGGGTTGGGCCTGGCTGACGTTCAGTTTGCCAATCATACCAACCCATCCTTCGCTCCACCAGATGTTCCCATTCGGATCGACGGTAATCAGGTGAGGGGTGAGACCGCCAGGAGGGTTGTTGCGAATTTTATATTCGTTCAACGCGCCACCGGCGGTACGTTCGCCGATCTTAGCGACGGATGAGTTGTTTTCGGTAAACCAGACGTTGTTTGCGCGATCTACCACGATACCGTAGGGCTGGCTATTGCTTGCCGGTGTAGCGAATTCGTTAAATGTATGCGAAGAGGGGTCGAATTCACCGATTTTGTTGGTAAAATGCTCGGTGAACCAGACCTTGCCATTGTGGTCCACTGCCACGTCCCAGGGGCCTGAGCCAGAGGTGGGTACGCCCCATTGCTGGAAGGTATGATTGGCGGGGTTCAACATGCCGATAGAGTTCGACATTGGCATCGGAAACCAGAGATTGCCCTGACCATCAAAGGCCAGGAAAAGCGGCTGCGCGAAACCAGATGGCAATTGATAGGTTGCGATCCAGCTTGAGGCGGAGGGTTTATATTCAGCGATTTTGCCAGGAGGAGTGCCGCTGCCACATGTGGGTGATGGATCACAGCCGGGGATAGCGACCCATACGTTGCCGCTACTATCGAAGGTGGTTCCCCAGGGTTCCTGTCCGGTTGGAATAGAGAAATCGGTAACGTTGACACCAGAGGAGCCGGCAAAAGTGGAGCGGGTATTGATTCCGAGGACATTAAAAGCCAGCGCGATGCTGGCTACAAGTGTTCCCAACGCCACAAGTACGAGTAAAAATTTCCGTTTAGCCATGAATAAGCGTCCTTGTCTGCCGAAATTTAAGAGCAAAAAATGACTATTGCCAATCAAAGCAGATCATACCGTGTCATCCTGAGCGCAGCGAAGGATCTCTATGTGCCGACGAGAGATCCTTCGCTGCGCTCAGGATGACATGATTGGTTCTGGTCAGTAGTATTCATCAGGGAGGCGTATTTCCTGAAAAGTTGTTAGCCTCCTGTGTAGCCGATGATGTCGGTACCGCCCTGGGTGCCGTTGACGTTGGAATACATGGGTCGCTCGGCCACGAATGGTCCACCTGCGTTAGAGGTGGTTTGCACGGTCATGGAGACCTCAAAGCCCCGGAAGCCATCTCCGTTATGGTAGAGGTTGGCGAGTACGACCGCTACAATGTCCACTGTGTAGCGCGACTGCTTGAGGACGGTCACGGGGAAGCTGTAGGTATGGCCCATAGCATTGTCGAGCGTGACCCACATGATCTCGGTCGACTGAGTCGGGTTCTGCAAGGTCAGCCATTCGTCATAGCCGACGTTGACATAGCCTTCGGCGAAACTGTAGATCGTCTGGGTTCCCGGTCCGATCTGGCCCAGCACATCTGTGCCGCCAGTGGCCTGCAGGTTACGCCCATCCGAGCGACTGTCGTGGTTATAGCGGAAGAACATTTCGCGCTCCACCACCACCTGCGCTCCCGACGAGGTGATCTCGGCGGAGACGTTCTGGTTCAGCGCGGCCAGGTTGACGTTCCAGATCACCTGGCTCATCGGCCCTACCGTGATCGTCGCCGGACTGGCCGGGCCACCGTCCAATTCCAGTTGAATCTTTACCGAGGCTGTTGTATGGGCGGTGTCCAGGTTGGCAATGACGAACTGTTCCTGGAACTGACCGCCGGTGTAGCCCTCGGCGAAAAGCCAGTCATTGGAGAGTGACTGCACCCCGATGACATCAGCGCCGCCGGAGACGACACCGGCCTGGCCTTCGTTGACATTACTGAAGTAGGTGGGCCGTTCAAGCGCTACTGGCGACGAGGAGGTCACGACCACCGAGACGTGCGCTGGCAGCGCGGGTCGGTGCGAGTTGGGGGAGATTGTGCCGCGCGTGCCGCCTGCTACGATAGCCGTATCGGAGCCAACGCTCACTCCTCCGGCATAGTATGTCGCCGTCACATTAGCGGACGGGCTGCCCGGCGGGTTGAGGATGGTGAGGAACGAGGAATAGCCACCGCCGCTCTGCGGACCGACGGCCACGTCGGCGAAGTAGAACGTGGTACCCAGATGGGTAACACCCGGCACATCACTGGTGCTGTTCGTACCCAGCGCATTAAAGTACATAGGACGTTCCGCTACAATGCCTGGGCAGGCAGGGGTCGCATTATTGTCTACGGTGACAATGGCCGAGTCGATGATACCGAAACCAGTGGGAGATGTACCCAGGTCCCTGTCAACGCTCTCTTCCGTGCGCGTACTGGCGGGGATGCTCACCGCCAGCGTTTTGGTCAGCGGGCTACCGTGATCCGGGGTATAGAGATAGGTAATAGTGACCGCGCATGGCGTGTTAGTAGGGTTGTCCAGCGAGAGATACTCGGTAAAGCCCGCGCCGACACGCCCTTCGGCAAAGTACCACGTTTTGTTGACCGGCCCGGATTGCAGGGGCTGCGGGGGCGGTGTGCCAGTCGGACTGGGCGATGGTGATGGAGTCGGGCTGGGCGGGGGCGAACCGCAGGAACCGCTGCCCATTCCCACCTGCGCCTCTGTCAGGGTATTGGCGAACTCCTGGTTAAACCAGACATTGTTGTTGCAATCAACGACCAGGCCGTCGTGCGGGTGAGCATTACTGGTGATACTTCCCCCGACGATAAACATAGTGAAATGGCCGGACGAGGGGTTGAAAGAGCCATAGCGCGAGCTGAGCGCGTCGTCAAACCAGACGGTGCCGTTACCATCTACGCTGATACCGGAAATATGCGACGAGCAGTTAGACGCGGGAGGACAGGCTGGCGGCGGGACAACGTATTCCGTCACGCCGTTATGAGTGCCACTCGCGGCCTGGCTAATAACCAGTTTGCCAATACTGCCATCGTATCCTTCGCTCCACCATATATTGCCATTCTGATCATAGGTAATCAGATGGGGAGTAACGCCACTGGAGCTGCTTGAATTGGTCAGGTATTCCTGTATCTGGCCTCCCTGGATGGTGCCATCAGGGTTGGGCGTTATCTGGCCGATACGATGAACGGTGTCATTGTTTTCCGTGAACCAGAGGGAATGAGTGGCCGGGTCGGGTCCGGTAATGCCATAGGGCCGGCTATTGGGGGTCGGCGGAGCGTATTCATTAAAGCTTTGCGAAGCAGGGTTGAACTCGCCAATTTTATTGCCAGACAATTCGGTAAACCAGAGATGCCCAAATTGGTCGAAGGTCAGGTCGAATGGGCTGGCCTGGGCTGTAGGCACCGGCCATTGATGCCAGTTGCCGCCTGTATCATATTCGCCAATAAAGTTAGTAATCGGTTCGGAAAACCAGATATTGCCTGAGCCATCGAAGGCGAGAAAGAACGGGCTGCTGTAGCCTGCTGGTTCAGCCAGTTTGTTGAGGGGCTGAGCGCCATTAGCAAAACCCGAAGCTGAATATTCAAGGATGCCACTCTGATGGGCAATGCCACAGACAGGGAAAGCCGTAACATTGACATCACACTGGGGTTCAGCTACCCAGACATGGCCGTTATTAATTTTGATGTCCCAGGGGTCCGCGCCAAACGCCGGATTGAAAGCCGGAACCGTTGTTTGAATGAGCGCCGGGTCGGCATAGGCGGCTGAATGGGCATGTACCAACAGACCTACAGCGAGCGCCATACTGGCGACGAGAGAGCAGCCAACCAATACTAAACGTAGACTTATAGAAAAGGGGGACTTACGCGATAAATGACGATTTCCACGCATACAAATACTTTAACTCCTGCCGATTTTCTTGTATTTTGTGACACACATCGATACAAGCGCATATAACAATAATTATGAAGCGCCTGCCTGCTGGCAACAAGACACTTAGGTATCATCTTTATGAGTCTATCGGTTCTAAAGGCGCACTTGTGCAATTGCCCGATGACATTCCTCTATTGGATTAAACGGAACAAATGAAGAAACGGAACAAGGCACTAAACGAGACGAAGCGGCAGGACGCGATGGGGAACAGGGCGCAAGGGGGCAGGACGCGAAAACTGTAGGGACGCGATAAATCGCGTCCCTACAGTTTTCGTTTATCGACCGTGATTGATATGAATGAACAAGAATCGCTTCATGATTCAGAGGCGAGATTAGCGAGGGGGTGGGTCAAGGTAGACTTTTAATTTAGCAAGCAGGGGATCGAGATGGAATGGTTTGGCAACATAATCTATCGCACCTCGAATATCGCCGATGCCCTGGACACGGCTATCAGCGGTCATGATGATGATGGGAATGTGCTGGTAACGCTCATTTTGCGCCAGAACGCTGGCGATTTCGTAGCCGGAAAGGCCGGGCATCATCAAATCCAGCAGAATGACGGAGGGCAAGAGATTGTCATGTAAGGAGTCCAAAAAATGGAGTACTTTCAGGCTATCCGTAATGCCAACTCCGTTGTATCCTTCCGCTTCCAGTAAGCACTGGATGACATCGACGATTGGTCCATCATCATCGATGACCAGGACATAAGGGGTGTGAATAGAATTTTCTGCTACTGGCAAAGCAGGCCGATCACCGGCGAGTAGAGCAGTCGCGCTAGAACCGGGGTATTGCATGGCGAAGTTTCTCCTATCTCAAATACATCCCACGTACACAAATCCATCTCAATTATACTGGTGATTGGAGAGTTTGTCCAGTTACATCCCCATTTTGCGATGTCGCCTGTGAATGAAGCCAGCCGCGCTGAGAGACAGCATTGAAAGCAGATAGCAGGCCACCATGATCCAGACGAGGGGCGAGATTGAGGCAAGGCGTTCTCCAACAGGAGGGACGCCACTATCGTTCAAGTCGTTGCCCAGCCCGCTATTGGCGGCGGTTGGACTCACTCCAGGGGTAGGTGTTCCACTGGCTGGCGAACCAGACGGGGTAGGAGAGGTTTTCACCGTTGGTGTGATGGTTGGCGATGCTGCGGCGGTCGGCGTTACCGTTGGCGTAGTATGGGTCGGCGAAGGTACCGGCGTCGTGGGAGGTAATGTAGGACTGACGGTGACGGGCGGATGACTAACAGGGGTGCTTTGCGGCCCCTGCGTAATAGGAGTTCCATTCTGGCTGCCGCCGGGGCCGGGCGTCGAACCTGGCACGGGCGATGAACTGGCAACAGCGCCATTGGAGCTTGCGCTGGCGACGAGCTGAACCGGGAGTTTGGCTAACGGTTTGCCGGAGGCGTCACGGACGCTGATGATATGCGCGCCGGGCGACCAGCCAGAACCTGTTCCCAACCAGAGCGTAGCCGTGAACGTTCCACGCGCATCAACACGCGCCCAGGCGGACCGGTGGCCTTGATCGAGCAAAGAGTTGCCATCCAGATAAAATGCGAGCATGATAGAGGGACTGAATGCCTGGCCGCGCAGGTGAAATGACTGGCCTGGAACCAGCGAACTCGAATCCGCGAGCATGATAAGAGGACCTGTTCCGGCGGGCAATGCGCGATGCTGTTGAGCGTTACCACTGTCATTGCTCGTTGAAAGGGAATGGGAAGAAGAGAATGGCATGATCCACTGGAAACTGAGCGCGGAGACGAGCAAAAGCAGGCACGTCACGCCGATTAAAAGAAAAGTTCCACCCAGCCAGAAGATAAATTCGATGCGGCCGGGACGCAACAACCACCAGCGAGTGCGATCCAGCGGATTAAAGGGAGCCACGCGCGGCAGGCGTTTGCGCCGAACGGGGCGCATAATCAAGCGCGCGGATGGCGAACCAACGGCTGCTCCTGCTGTCCAGGATTGCGAATCTGTTTCGACGGGGGCTGTCTGAGATGCGAGAATCAAAGCGCGTTGCGCGCGCCCATGTCCGGGGGGGAGCGTATCGAACTGGTCAACGTCGCACGCGGGCGATAGTTGCGGCGGCACGGTATCGATTTCGTCGATGCGGGGTAAACGGCGCGTAGTTGCCCGGTTCGGCACGGGCGGTTGAGGTTGTGTCGGCGTTTCAGACACGATCAGGGAAAGCGCAGGCAGGCTGCCAGCCGCCTCAAAATTTGGCGATTCGTACTGCCAGACAGGAGATGCCGCCTGCGGGTCGGGCGTCAGATTACCGGTTGTAGGTTGTGGCATGACATGCTGGTAGGCATGGACGGTAGGGTCAATCCACACGGATGGCGCATTGCTTGAGAAGCCACAGGCAAAACACGTCCGCACTCCACGTTTCAAGGGTTTGCTGCACAAAGGACACGTATCACGGTTGCTGGTTTCTGTCAGCCACAAATCTGTTTGCATACAACTGTTCTTTCACTACGAAGAATGCGTAAGGAAAGGCTTTATTCCGACCACATTCAAATAAACGGGAGTTGTAGACAATTTGGGCATGGGCAACAGTGTGGATTTTTCCACAGCAAGCGAAAAAATTTCCACATTTTTTGCTGAATATGGATAAAGTGATGAGAATGTACAAATGGCCTGAGCAGGCGTGGCGAGCCGATTGAGGTACGCATGTGATAGAGGAAGATGCCGCATAAGTAAATTGGCACATATATTGCAGCTATTGTAGGCAGGGGGGATAAAAGCCGGAAAAATTTCCGGTTACAAGGGATTGCCTGTTTTCTCCCGGTTACCAACGTGTGGTAAGTGGATTTGAGGTAAAGGAGAGGATTAAGCATGGTAGCCATCGCAAAGAGGGTGGTAAAAGATGTGGACGAGCCGCGATTGGTGAGATCGCAGTGGTTCCAGGGGAACGATGTATTTGAGGTCGATGAGGATGAGTACGACGAGGAAGGAGATGAGGATGAGGCGGCGAGCGATGCGAGCGTTGATAACGCTATTCGCCAGTACCTCGCCGAAATTGGGCGCTTCCCACTGCTGAACGGCGAGCAGGAACTGGCTCTGGCCTGGCAAGTTGCGCAGGGGGATATGGAGGCGCAAAGGCGATTGGTCGAGGCCAACCTGCGGCTGGTGGTGAGCATTGCCAAACGCTACAACAATCACGGTGTCGCGCTGCTTGACCTGGTGCAGGAGGGGAATCTGGGGCTTATTCGGGCCGCGCAAAAATTTGATCCAGGGCGCGGCTTTCGCTTCAGCACCTACGCGACGTGGTGGATTCGCCAGGCCATCAGCCGCGCCGTCGCGGAGCATACGCGCGTCATTCACGTTCCGGTGCATGTGGTCGAGATGATCTATAAGATCAAACGCATCACGCGCAATCTCTACCAGGAACTGGGGCGCGACCCATTGCCCGAAGAGATCGCGGCAGCGGCCAAAATGAGCAAGGAGCGCGTCTTTGAGCTGCAAAGCATGGCGGAGACGCCTGTTTCGCTGGACGCGCCGTTGATCGATGACGAGCAGTATCACCTGGCGGACACGCTGGAAGATACGCATATGACGACTCCAGCGGATATTGTAACGCACCAGGCGCTGCGCGATCAGATCGGGAGCGCGCTGGAAACGCTGAACCAGCGCGAACGCCAGGTGATTGAACTGCGCTACGGCCTGCACGACGGCCACTGTCACACACTGGAGGAGTTGAGCGCGTGCTTCAAACTGACCCGCGAACGCATCCGCCAGATCGAGGTCAAAGCGCTACGCACCCTGCGTCACCCCATCCAGGCACACCTGCTGCGAGAATTCGCGTAAGGCGGGAGTAAGCGGATAATTTGGTTCTCAGTTCTTCCGGGTATGTGTAGGGACGCGATTGATCGCGTCCCTACACATATGTTTTCCACCTGATGGATACGAGCCTTTTATTTCAGGTCAACCACGAGCAGACCGCCCATAACATCTTCGCACCAGAAACGTCCCTGTCCTTGAAGACGCTCAACACACCATTTGCCCCATTGCTCTAGCTTTTCGTGCGTGAA
>DASTKD010000457.1:0-2318 GCA_035716135.1 Ktedonobacteraceae bacterium | reverse complement strand
TACCTTGAGGCGCTCGCGCAGGGCGAGCGCACCGCCTGTGTGGTCGCTATGCCCGTGGGTGATGAGAATGCAGCGAATGGGGCCGCGTAAGGCCGCTTCGTGAATGACGGTATCAAGGTATTCGCGCTCATCAACGGCGGGGTCGATGATGATGGAGCCGTTGGGCGCGCCGCCTACTACAATCGTGTTGGTTCCCGGCCCGGTCATCAGTGAAGGGTTTGGCGCTAAGATAATGCTGTATGCTGCTGGCTCTTGCATGTTACGAACTTCCTACTGACTTCTTATTGCTTCCTCATATGCTCTGGCACGACCCAGGAGTTGTCCGCTTCGTCGGGCAGGTGGACACGCACCGCGCCTTCCTGCTGGCTCAGCACGGGCTGGCGCACAGGTACACGATGTGTGGCTGTGTATTGCAGCGCATCCTGCACGCTGGTGAAGGCGGCAAGTTCGCGCAGTTGGTAAATGGTGGCGAAAACGATGGGAAACTCGCCGCGTTCGAAGCGTGCCAGCGCCTCCGCCGGGGCGATCCAGATGCCCTCGCTGGTCTCCAACTGGTCATACTCCGCCTGCTGCTCGTTGGGAGCGGTGGCCACGAAGAAATGAGTATCGAAACGCTTGGGCATCCCCTCCGGCGTAATCCAGTGCGCGAAATAGTGTAGCAGCCCGGTTGCCAGCGTGAGATGCTCTGTTGTTGCCATCTGCACCAGCGAGCCTGTTCGCTGCTGGAATGCCTCACGATACTGCTGGAAACGCCGCTCGTTCTCGCTGCTCACGGCCAGCATCTGCCCATCACGCACCGCCAGCAAAATACCGGCCTCCTCAAAAAGCTCGCGTATGGCAGCCGCACGGGTGCCGTTGCCCGGTGCCGTGCGCCCCTCCGGGTCTGCTGCCGAGGGTGCAACGGGCGCGCAAATACCCTCCGTCTGCTCAGCAGCACGATCATCAGCCGTGACCGAGCCGCCTGGGAAGACGTAGACATCGGGCATGAAGTCGCTCTGGATCACACGCCGCACCATAAACACCTCAAAGCCGCGTCCCTTCTCTCGCTCCTGTCCCTGTCCCTGTTCAGGTTCAGAAGCCATTGAAGTTGGGCGCAATAGCATCACCGCTGAAGCCAATCGAGGCTGTACTGCCATAGAGTCTGTCTCCGTTCCAATCCAATTTCATCACTAGCTGTGAAAAGGGCCTCTGGCATGTCATTCTGAGTGCAGCGAAGAATCTCTGGCCATCAAGCGCTCGACCAGGCGGAGTGGAGATTCTTCGCTGCACTCAGAATGACACGTCTCAGCTGGTTTTTCATGGCATGCCTGTATAGTATCACAAATGCGGGGGGAGGGAGATTTGCGTGTGCGAATATCTACCCTTTACGCTCCCCAACGGATATGGTACAGTGAGCGCGGATGGTTGAGCACTGTTGAAAGGAGCCGGAGCGATGGCGATCAAGCCGTATCGGACGAAGGTAAGCGTCGAGGAATATCTGGCCATTGACCGCGAAAGCCTGGATGTTCGCTATGAATATATCGATGGCACGATGTATATGCTGGCTGGTGGCACCGCGAATCATGCTGTCATTTATCCAGATGTTTCCGTCAGTTGTGATGCACGAGACATAGGAACAACTGACATCATTGAGCACCTGCGTCTTGTCGTGGAAGTGCTTTCTCCGAGTACGAGGGACTATGATCGCGGAACTGACACTCCCTGCCATAAATGGACAGGGGTTCTTCCTTCACCCAGGTGGCTTGCCACTTGTTCTTGCGAGACAAGCAGTAGTGGTCATCTGTCCAGAAGCGTTCATGGCGAATGCTCGCCATCGGTTTCCGAGTGCCCCTCGGTACCGGCGAAATGATGTTTCCACCGTTTCACAAACAGAAAGAGACCGTCAGACCGTGAGGTGTGAATGCGCTCCCTTGCGAGATTCTACGCTGGCTCTTTCTCGTTTCTTGGTCAACACGTTCATGTTTTTACCGCTGGTACTTCGCCAGCGAACCCAGGAAACATGATTCAGTTGTCAAGGTACTAGATGGAGTATAGCATATTGACACAAGGACTCGCCATTCATCCCCGTCTACAAAGAGCGGGGCTTTCTGGTTCGTTTTCTGTAAGTTCGATTATTATCGTAATTGCTCTTCTATCCAGGAATATATGCTGATAGATACGGAACGGCGCGCTGTATCTGTCTACCGGCGGAAGAAGGAAAAATTGTGGATACTCCATCTTTTCGGGCCGGATGACGTGGTGGAACTCGAAAGCGTAGAAGGCAGTTTCTCGGTTGCTGATATCTATGAGCAGACCAGCCTGCCTGAAGATACGGAGGA
>DASTKD010000456.1:0-5177 GCA_035716135.1 Ktedonobacteraceae bacterium | reverse complement strand
GTAACAACGCTGATAAGAAGTAAAAACACAGACAAAGAAAGCTGGACTCAAAACGACACATTCTTCCCCACGCACCGCGTAACTATACTGCTTGCATGTGTAGGGATACCGCATAAAGCTACAGACTCACAGGGGATACGTCATCATAGAAAGGCAAACGCGCTTTTCGTTTCTGGCCTTGCAGCGATGCAGGTTGAGCATTCCAATACTGATTTATGCAGTTGTTTTCGTTTCGTCTCGTGTGGCCGGCATTATATATAAGTACATATGGGAGGAGTTGGTGGGAGATTTACAAATATCCGGCAGGTGTAAGAAGTAGGAGTAACCGCTTATGAAAGCATAGAGCGGTTACTTTTCTTGTCATAGAACGTTGTTCAACACAGGCATCATGGGCATTTATCTTTCGTTCTTTCCGTTTTGCAATTTCCTGAAGGAGGGCGCATCGACAACCCTATCTGTACGGTTGTCAGCAGTGCGTCTTTCTGCGTTTTCTTTTTCCTGATACTGGTATCGTGTACTGACCAGGCGAGAGGAGCATTCTACTAATGGCTGTTACCAGCAGAGCCGTCACGGCTCCCGAGCGTGTCTCGTTCGCGCGCATCCCCGACATTCGTTCCATGCCAGGGCTTATCCAGATCCAGCTTGATTCCTTTGCATGGTTCAGGCAGGAAGGACTGCGCGAACTCTTTAACGAAATCTCCCCTATCGAAGATTTCACCGGCAAAAATCTCAAACTCGAATTTATCGTTCCGCCTGAACCTTTCGGCAAATCCAAATATACCGAGGACGAGTGCCGTGACCGCGACGCGACGTATTCCGCGCCGCTCACCGTCAAGGCCCGCCTCACCAACAAGGAAACCGGCGAGATCATTGAGAAGGACATCTTCATGGGTGACTTCCCGCTCATGACCCCACAGGGTACCTTCATCATCAACGGCGCGGAGCGCGTCGTCGTCAGCCAGCTTGTGCGCTCGCCCGGCGTCTACTTCACCGCCGACGAGGACGCCATCACTGGCCGTCGTCTCTACTCCGCCAAGCTCATACCTGCGCGCGGAGCCTGGCTCGAATTTGAGACCAGCAACAAAAACCAGCTTTCCGTCAAAATCGACCGCAAGCGCAAACTGCCGGTTACTACCCTGTTGCGCGCCATCGCCAACCTTGCCCGCGAGCAATGGCACGGCGAAAATCTGGACCTCTCCAGCGACCAGGGCATTCTCGATGCTTTCCGCGATGTGGAGAGCGAGACTGGCGTGCATTTTGTGCAGGCCACCCTCGAAAAGGACCCCGTCAAACGCGAAGACGAGGCCCTGCTCGAACTCTATAAAAAGATGCGTCCCGGCGATCCCGCCACTATCGATAACGCGCGTTCGCTCGTCAAAAACATGTTCTTCAACGCTCGTCGCTACGATCTCGGCAGCGTCGGACGCTACAAACTGAACCGCAAGCTCGACCTGTCGATTCCGCAGAGCCAGCGCACCCTCACGCTTGACGACCTCGTCAACATCGTGCGCCGCCTCGTGCAGCTCAACAACGGCATCGGAAAAAAAGACGACATCGACCATCTCGGCAACCGCCGTGTGCGCTGCGTCGGCGAACTGATTCAGACCCAGTTCCGCGTCGGCCTGCTGCGCATGGAGCGTGTCGTCAAAGAGCGTATGAGCATTCAGGAGCCAGGTCAGGCCACCCCGAACGCGCTCATCAATATCCGGCCAGTAGTAGCCGCTATGAGAGAGTTCTTCGGCGGCAGTCAGCTTTCGCAGTTCATGGATCAGACCAACGCCCTCGCCGAAATCGGCAACAAGCGTCGTCTCTCAGCTCTGGGACCCGGTGGCCTCTCACGCGAGCGTGCCAGCTTCGACGTGCGTGACGTACACCGCTCGCACTACGGGCGCATCTGTCCCATTGAGACGCCTGAAGGTCCCAATATCGGACTGATCGGCAACCTGGCAACCTACGCGCAGATCAACCCCTACGGCTTCATCGAAACGCCGTATCGCAAAGTATATAAGAAGGTCAAAGCGGGCGACCGCGTCCTTATCGGGCGCGAATATCGCGGCATCGCCGGGCGCGAATGGGAAGACCTCAAAACGCCTGATGGCGAGGTACTCATCAAAGCGCGTACCCGCATTCGCATCGATGAAGACCTGTTCAATAAAATCAATGAGGCGCTCGGCCCTGAAACCGAAGTGCGCATCAAGCCTTTTGTCACCGACGAAGTGGACTATCGCACCGCCGACGACGAAGAGCGTTTCTTCATCGCCCAGGCCAACGCCCGTCTCAATTCCAACGGAGAGTTTGCCGAGGAGCGCGTCATGGGTCGCTACCAGGGCGACTTTGTGATGGACAGTTCCGACAATGCCGATTATATGGACGTATCACCGCGCCAGACCGTTAGCGTCGCTACGGCCCTTATCCCGTTCCTGGAACATGACGACGTGAACCGCGCCCTTATGGGTGCCAACATGCAGCGCCAGGCCGTGCCGTTGCTGCGCCCGCAATCGCCCATCTGCGGCACCGGCATCGAACGCCAGGTGGCAATCGACTCCGGCCAGGTGCAGGTCAGCCAGGTCAACGGCGAAGTCGTCAAAGCGACGGCGCGCCAGATCGTCATTATGGACGAAGAGGGCGAACTGCACACGCATAACCTGCGCAAGTTCGTGCGTTCCAACGCCGGAACCTGCATCAATCAGCGTTCCATCGTGCGCAAAGGCGACTATGTTACCGCCGGGGAAGTCATCGCTGATAGTTCTTCTACCGAGGACGGCGAAATTGCCCTGGGTCAGAACATCCTGGTAGCATTCATGAGTTGGGATGGCGGTAACTTCGAGGACGCGATCCTCATCAGCGAGCGTATCGTGCGCGAAGACCTCTTCACCTCTATACATATCGAAAAGTACGAGACCGATGCCCGCGATACCAAGCTCGGTCCCGAAGAGATCACGCGCGACATTCCCAACGTCGGCGAAGAAGGACTGCGCAACCTTGACGAGCGCGGCATCATCTACGTTGGCGCGGAGGTTGGCCCGCAGGACATCCTGGTCGGCAAAATCACCCCTAAAGGTGAAACCGAACTGACCGCCGAGGAAAAGCTGTTGCGCGCCATCTTTGGTGAAAAGGCGCGTGAAGTCAAAGACACCTCGCTGCGCGTTCCGCACGGCGAGCGCGGCAAAGTCGTCGAAGTCAAAGTCTTCTCGCGCGATGCCGGCGACGAATTGCTACCGGGCGTCAACTCGCTCGTGCGCGTCAGCATCGCCCAGAAGCGCAAGATCGGCGCGGGCGACAAAATGGCCGGACGGCACGGCAACAAGGGCGTCATCTCGCGCGTCCTACCTATCGAGGACATGCCATACCTGCCCGATGGCACTCCGGTGGACATCATCCTGAACCCGCTCGGTGTGCCGCACCGTATGAATATTGGACAGATCATGGAAACCCATCTTGGCTGGGCCGCTGAGGCCCTGGGCATCAAAATTGCCACGCCGGTTTTCGATGGCGCGACCGAAGAAGACATCGAAGAGTACCTGGAACGCGCCGGCAAGCCGCGCTCCGGCAAAGAACAACTCTACGATGGGCGCACTGGCGAGCCGTTCGATCACACGATCACCGTTGGCTATACCTATATGCTCAAACTGGCGCACCTGGTTGAGGACAAGGTTCACGCCCGTTCCACCGGCCCATACAGCCTCATCACGCAGCAGCCGCTGGGTGGTAAAGCCCAGTTCGGCGGTCAGCGTTTCGGCGAAATGGAAGTGTGGGCGCTCGAAGCCTACGGCGCGGCCAACATCCTGCAAGAAATCTTGACTGTTAAATCCGACGATGTGGTAGGCCGTGTCAAGACCTACGAAGCCATCGTCAAAGGCGAAAATATCATGGAGCCGGGTGTCCCGGAATCCTTCAAAGTACTCGTAAAAGAATTGCAAAGCCTGGGCATCAACGTCGAAGTCCTCAACGAAGATGAGCAAAAAATCCAATTCGTTGAAGACACCTCGAACGATGTCATGCCCGAACTCGGCATCAACCTGTCCGGTTTCGAAGGAGATCAATAGGAGGAATCATGCTCGAAGTCAACGATTTTAACGCAATACGTATCAGCCTTGCCAGCCCCGAACAGATTCGCGGCTGGAGTTACGGCGAGGTCACGAAACCGGAAACTATCAACTATCGCACCCTCAAGCCCGAAAAAGACGGCCTGTTCTGCGAGCGCATCTTCGGCCCCACAAAGGACTGGGAATGCTACTGCGGCAAATACAAGCGCGTGCGCTTCAAGGGCATCGTGTGCGACAAATGCGGCGTCGAAGTGGCCCGTTCAAAGGTGCGCCGCGAGCGCATGGGTCACATCGAACTGGCTTCCCCGGTCAGCCACATCTGGTACTTTAAGGGAACGCCCAGCCGCATCGGCCTGCTGCTCGACCTCTCGCCGCGCAACCTGGAGCGCATCCTGTACTTCGCCCTGTACGTCGTCACGCACATTGACGAAGAGGCGCGCCAGCGCGAGCTCATGCGGCTCGACGAAGAACTCATCAAGCTGGAGCAAAACCTGGATGAGCAGGTCGTCGAACAAATCGACTCGCTCAAAACGCGCCGCGAAACCGAGAGTCACGACATACACTCTCGCTTGCGCGCCAATGAGCAGGAAATCGAGGCCAGCCGCGAACAGGAACTGGCGCAGGCAAAAACCACCGAAAGCGAACTGGGAGCTGTCCTGCGCGAGCGCATGGGGCAGACAACCGACGAAGATATCCTCTTCGACGCGGTAGGTCGCACCATTGTCAAAGCTGGTGATGTCGTCAGCAAGCGCGACCTCGAAACGCTCGAAAAAGCCGCCGAGAGCCTGCGCAATGAGATCGCGGAAAAGGCCCATCAGGACCTCGAAGAACTGCGCAAGCAGAGCGAAGGCGAAACCCGCGACATGCAGGACCACATTCAGGGCCAGATCGACACCGTGCAGGTGCGCCTGGAAAACCAGCGCACCGATCGCAAAGCGCGCCTGGATCAATTGAAGAAGGACCTGGAAGGTCTCAAGAAAATGGACCTCATCCAGGAGAATCGCTTCCGCGAACTGCGCGACGCCTTTGGCACCAGCGTTTTTCGCGCTGGCATGGGCGCGGAGGCCGTGCGCGAATTGATCGCCGACATCAACCTTGAGAAGCTTTCAACCGACCTGCGCCGCGAAATCT
>DASTKD010000455.1:0-12675 GCA_035716135.1 Ktedonobacteraceae bacterium | reverse complement strand
AACTCGATTCTGCCGGGGTTATATGATACCCCCAGAATTAGGTACACCCGACGAGGACAAGCACAAGGCCCCCTCATCCGCCCAACCCCGCCCCTTGTCCCTACAGGGGACGGAGAGACATATTACATATGCTGGTAAGTTCAGTATAATAGAAAATTTGTTCTATGTCAAGGATATCTGATAGGAAAACAGGATGACACGCGACGACCGCCGAAAACCGAATCTGGGCCGACTGGAGCCGCCGCGCTACCCGCGTCACTCTCCCGCGCTGGATGGCATCGAGCGCAGGGGCGGGCAAGGTGGGGTGAAGTCCAGGCCAGCGGCTCGCCGTAATCCTGTCAGGAGCGCGCGTTACGCGGCGGACGAGTCGGTGTCGGGCATGGATTTTAACTCGGTTGGCATCAGAAAGTTGCCGCCGCTGCGTCCTATCAGCAAGTCACCGGCGGTGCAGGTTGAGCAAGAGCAGGTGCGTTCAGATGTGACGGCTGGCTGGCGCAAGCGAGCATCCGAGAAGCCTGAACGACGCAAGGCGGCTGCAGCGCAGGGATTGAGCGAGGAAGAGACGAACAGGTTGTCAGAGCTGGAGATGAGCCTGCCGCGTGTGGCTGGCAAGATCGACTCGTGGCTGTTGATACTCGTGCTGTTGCTCTCGTGTATCGGCGTCGTGATGGTGTATAGCGCGAGTTCGTTTCAGGCGGCGCATTACGAGGGTGACGCGGCCTACTACTTCCAGCGCGAGCTGATCTGGTTGGCGTTGGGGATAGTAGCTTTGCTGGTGACGATGCGCATCGATTATCGCGTGTGGCGGCGTTATTCACTGATCGGGATGATCGTTGTGTTGCCATTGCTGGTCATCGTGCTGAAGTTCGGCACAACCGTGTATGGCGCGTCGCGCTGGATCGCGCTCGGCTCGTTTTTCTCGTTCCAGCCGAGCGAGTTGACCAAGCTGGTGCTGGCCCTGTACATCGCGGACTGGCTGGCGCGCAAAGGCAAGCAGGTTGGCACATTTCTCTATGGGCTGGCCCCGTTTGTGATCCTGGTTGGCTTTATTCTGGGACTGGTGCTACTGGAAAATGACCTGGGAACTGCCATTATCATCGCGGGTCTGGCGACGGTTATGTTTTTCACGGCGGGAGCCAATATCGTGCAGTTTTTGCTGGCAATGGCCTGCGGTTGTTCGATTTTCGTTCTGGAAGCGTTTAGAGGATACAGGTACTTTCGCCTGTTGGGCTTCTTGAACCCTTTCAAGGATGTGACGGGCATCAATTTGCAATTGTACCAGGCGCTGCTCGCGCTGGGGTCAGGAGGATGGTTCGGCCTGGGATTGGGAGCCAGCCGTCAAAAGACGGGCTATCTGCCTTTCCCGTTCAGCGATTCGATCTTCCCGATCATCGGTGAGGAGCTTGGCTTTATAGCGTGCGCCATTATCGTTGTGCTGTACCTGTTCCTGGCCTTTCGTGGGTTCCGATTGGCGCGGCGCTCGCGCGACCTGTACGGGTCGCTGCTGGCGGCGGGCATCACCACCTGGCTGGTGTTGCAGGCCATGATAAATATCGGGGCCAATACGGGCAGCATTCCCTATACGGGCGTGCCGTTACCCTTTATCAGCTTTGGCGGCTCATCGCTGGTGGTCTCAATGGCGGCGGTGGGTGTGTTGTTGAACATTTCACGCTATATTCAGGAGCCAGCGTCGCCCGCCTTGTCGCGGCAGACTATCGGCTTACGCAAAAAAACAGTTGGCGCGGGATATATCACATCATCGCATGAAGCGTAGGGGAAGTGTCATTCTGAGCGCAGCGAAGAATCTGCGCGTAGGTCGACGAGAGATTCTTCGCTGCGCTCAGAATGACAGGTGAAGAAGGAATGACAGGTGAAGAAGGATAGATATGCGAGTTCTTGTATCAGGTGGAGGTACCGGAGGCCACATTTACCCGGCCCTGGCGATTGCCACCAGCCTGCGGACACAGCACCAGGCCGAGATATTGTTTCTCGGCAGTGACGATGGATTGGAAAGGGAGATTGTTCCGGCGGCGGGCTTCGCGTTAGCCACCGTCAAAGCGGGCAAATTGCGCCGCTACGTCTCGTTAGAGACCATCACAGGAGTGATGCGCGTACCACTGGGTATGCTCTCGGCGATCAGTATTGTAAGGAAGTTTCGAGCCGATGTCGCTTTTACGAGCGGCGGCTATGTAGCGGTTCCAGCGGTGCTGGCGTCGCGTTTGAACGGAGTACCATTGTTGATGCACCAGCAGGATGTTCCGCCCAACCTGTCGAACAGACTGGCCGCGCCACTGGCAACGCGCATTTCGGTCGCTTTTGCCGACTCGTTGCCCTACTTTCCGGCGCGTAAGACGCTGCTGCTGGGCAACCCGATACGGCAGATCATGCTGGATGTGCTGGAAACGTCGCCGCAGACCGCGCGTGCTGAGTTGGGTCTGGATGCCGAGTTGCCGTTATTGTTGGTGACGGGCGGCAGCCAGGGCGCGAGGCATCTGAATGGGATGGTGTGCCAGGCGTTGCCGCGCCTGCTGGCGCACTGTCAGGTACTCCAGATTAGCGGTAAGGATTTGTATAACGAGACACGCGCCCAGGCCGATAGCCTGCTGGCGGGCCAGGATGAGGCGTTGCGCCAGCGCTACCGGTTGGTGGCCTACTTGAACGAGGAGATGCCGCTGGCATTGCAGGCCGCCGACCTGGTGTTGTGCCGGTCGGGCGCGTCTACCCTGTCCGAACTGGCGATCCTGGCTAAACCCGCTATCCTGGTGCCGTTGTCGCCAGCCGTTGGCGGCACAGCCCAGCAGGAAAACGCCGCCATGTTTGAGCGCAAGGGAGCAGCCAGCGTGATCTCAAACGACGATTTGAAACCTGAAATACTCGTAGAGCGTGTTTTAACTCAAATAGCATCAGATGCGCAACTTGCGACAATGGCGCGAGCAGCGAACACATTCGCCAGGCCAGATGCGACGCGGGATATTACGCAAGAACTTGTAAGGATAGCTAAAAGAGGAGCAGGGGCATAGTCCCTTATCAATCTAGAAATCAAAGGAACGTTACATGACATTTGATCTTGAGATGGCTTACGCAGAGCTACAGCCGCACTTCCAGGGACGCGCGCGACGCAGCGAACCCCTGGCGCGTCACGGCACGTTCGGCGTGGGTGGCCCGGCTGACCTCTGGGTTACGCTCAAGACCAGGGATGAACTGATTCGACTGATACGCCTGTGCGCGGAACGGCTCTGGCCTTTGCTATTGGTAGGCAACGGCACCAACATTTTGTACGCTGATGAGGGCGCGCGTGGCATCGTGGCGCGTATCGCGCTGGATAGTTACCGCATTGAAGATCATGGCGATGGAAACGCCCTGTTGATCGCGGAAGCTGGCGTTAGCTGGCCGCGCCTGTTAAATGAACTGGCGGAACAGGGTTGGGGTGGCCTGGAATTTGGGCCGGGCATCCCCGGCACGCTGGGCGGCGGCGTCATCTCGAACGCGGGCGCGCATAACCACGAACTCGGCTCTGTACTGGAATGGGTGGAAGTGATGGACGCGCGCGGCAGTTCGCTTGACCAGAACGCCGGCGAGGTTTCCGTGCCGGTGCTGCGGCGTTACATGAGTACGGAGATAGACCTGGGGTATCGCCAGAGCCGCTTTCGCGCGGGACGGCATATCGCGTTTGACGCGCAGGGCTATCCCGTCAAGCCGCCGCGTATGCTGATCGAACCGGCGGAAATCATCGTCCAACTGGCGGTGCGGCTGCGCCGCGATGATCCGCGAAAACTGAAGGCCATTATCGAAGAACATAAGCAACACCGGAAGAGGACGCAGCCGCCGCAGCAAAGCGCCGGTTCCGTCTTCAAGAACCCACCGGGTGATTTCGCCGGACGGCTGATCGAGCAGGCAGGCATGAAAGGAATGACGCATGGTAAGGCGCAAATTTCGCAGCGTCACGCCAATTTTATCGTCAATCTCGGTGGGGCCAGCGCAGCCGACGTAGTCGCTTTGATAGTAGAAGCTCGCAAGCGAGTTCATGAACAATTTGGGGTGGATTTGGAGTTAGAGGTCGAATTGCGCGGCGAGTGGGGGGCAACAACACTATGATGTACCACAGACGCAAACCAGAGCAAACCGCTCTTCAATATAAGGATCGCCGCACGTCTTCCGCCTATGGCCGCGCCAATGCTGGCGAGAGCCGTATGGAAGGCAGGCAGAGAAATCAGGCGCAGGGGATGCGCAAACGCAATGTCAGTACGCCAGAGGTGATCGAGCGACCGGCTACATGGTCGGAGCGGCGCGCCCGTTACGCGCGTCCATCCGCGCCGCATACCGCGCACAGGCAGGTGCAGCGCACGCTTGCCAGAACGGGTGTGGCAGCGCCAGAAGGGCCGGTGCGTGTCGTCAAGCCATTGCCGCGCGCCAACTCGCCCATACCTGTGCGCAGCGGGCAACAGAGGCGCAGGCGCACGTTCTGGCGGCGTTTCTTGACCCTGTTCGCGTTGATCGTGCTGGCAATGGTAGCTGGCGGCTTTGCCCTGTTCAGCCCGAGCTTTCGCGTCGGGCAGGTGGCTGTCGCCGGAACGAGCAATCCCGCGCTGGTGCATACCATCCGGCACATGGGGATGCAGGGGCAGAACATTTTTCTGATCGACATTACCGGCTTTACCAGCCGTGTTGATGCGCTGCCCCTGGTCGATTCGGCCAGTATTCAAAAGGCGTGGCCTGACTCGCTAACCGTGAGCGTAGTTGAGCGCCACCCCGTTCTGCTCTGGCAAACTCCACGAGCAACATACAGTGTCGATAGTCATGGCATCGTGATCGGCCTGGCAAGCCAGACCGCCGGGACAGGTCATTTGATGACCGTCGTGGATGCGCGTATTAAAGGAGTAACACAGCATGTGCAGCCGGGAACGCAACTGAACGCGATGGATATCGCTTTCGCGCAGCAGGTGTTCGCGCAACTGCCAGCAGTCGCCGGTGTCACGGCCTTTACGCTCCACTACGACGTGGCGGCTGGCAGCCAGACTTCCGGTGAAGGATCGTTTATCGTAGAGAGTTCGCAGGGATGGAAAGCCTACCTGGGCAGCGCGGATGATACGAATTCGCTGGATAACCGTCTGGTTGAACTCCAGCAGATTTTGAACACAGCGCGGCAGCAGCAGTTGAACCTGGCTACCATTGACCTGCGTTATGGTCTGCGCCCGGTGTTTACCGTTAAAGCATCGTGACGTATCAATGTACCGCAATCGGTACAATGTAGTAGGGACGCGATTTATCGCGTCCGGTGCAATCAGGTACAATTTCGTAGTGCGTGTTGGGACATCGCCTTCTCGTAGGGATGCGGTAATCGTATCCGGTATGAGAACCCTGAGGAGCGTGTATCGTGCAAGAGCGGGTGATAGCAAGCATCGACGTTGGCACAACTAAAATCTGCGTACTCGTTGGCGTCTTAGAGCGTGACGGGAAGCTCAGTATTGTTGGTGTCGGCACCTGCCCTTCACAGGGGTTGCGCCGTGGGGTGGTGGTGAATATCGAGGAAACAGTCACTTCCATTGCAGCGGCGCTGGATCGGGCAGAACGCCTTTCTGGAAAAGTCATTACAACCGCGTATGTCGGCATCGCGGGCAGCCACATCGACTCTGAGAATAGCAAAGGCTTTGTCGCTATCTCGCCAAGTCACCGCGACATTGTGCAGAACGACATTAGCCGCGCTATCGAGGTGGCACGCGCTATCGCCATACCTGCCAACCGCGAGGTGATTCATGTCATCCCGCGCGGCTACGTGGTTGATGGACAGGAAGGGATTAAGAACCCTATTGGTATGTCCGGTTTTCGCCTCGAAGTGGAGACGCATATAATCACAGGCGCTGTGTCGTCGATTCACAACTTAATTAAATGCGTGCATAAGGCGCGAGTCGAAATTGAAGACCTGGTGTTGGAGCCACTGGCCTCGAGCGAGGCCGTGCTGGAGGATGGCGAAACCGACCTGGGCGTCGCGCTGGTGGATATCGGAGGCGGCACCACCGATATCGCTATCTTTGCCGACGGGGCCATCTGGCAGACCGTCGTCTTGCCCATCGGCGGCCAACTGATTACCAGCGATATCGCCATTGGCCTGCGCCTGCCGATGCCGGTGGCCGAGGAACTCAAAGTAACCTATGGTCACTGCAACCCGGACAGCATCGCGGAGGACGACATGATCGACCTGGCGCATTACATGCCCGATTGCAACGATCTTGTGCCGCGCAAACTGCTCGCCGAAATTATCCAGGCGCGTGTCGAAGAGCTGTTTGAGATGGTACACGAGGAGATCAAGAAGTCCGGCTATGACGGACTGCTGCCAGCCGGGCTGGTCGTCACGGGCGGCACAGCCGAACTCCCTGGCATTCTGGATGTCGCGGGGCAGATTCTTGATCTACCGGCGCGTATCGGCTCGCCGTTGGGTTTGCACGGACTGGCCGACTCCATCAGTCGTCCGGCCTATGCTACGTCGGTGGGTCTCTTGCTGTGGGGTTTGCGTCATACCTCGCAGTTTTCCGAGGATGAGGAAGATGAACAATCAGGCGCAGGCGATATGATGTCTCGTCTGGGTCGCTGGTTCCGTGCGTTTATACCATAAAGAATGTCTGTAGGGGTGGCTCTTGTAGCCACCCGCCAACCGCCGATGTGGGCGTGTAAGGACGCGCCCCTACAAAGGAGGCTACCATGCTACCAATGGGAAATCATCAAGTTGAGGGCTTCGCCCAGATTCGTGTGATCGGCGTAGGCGGCGGCGGCAGCAATGCGGTCAATCGCATGATTCAGGCCAATATGATGGGTATCGAGTTTATCGCCGTAAACACCGATGCGCAGGCTCTGCTGCTCACCGAGACGCCACACCGCATCCGCATTGGCGACAAACTCACGCGAGGTCTTGGCGCTGGTGGCAATCCTGGCGTCGGGGCCAAGGCGGCTGAAGAGAACGCCGAAGAGCTGTACGAGGCGCTAAAAGGCTCGGACATGGTCTTCATCACGGCGGGCATGGGCGGCGGCACCGGCACAGGAGCCAGCCCCGTCGTGGCGCAGATCGCGCGCGAACTGGGCGCGCTGACAGTGGGTGTTGTAACCAAGCCGTTCATGTTCGAGGGCAACCGGCGGCGCATGGCGGCTGAGGAGGGCATCGCCAACCTCAAGCAGCATGTGGATACGCTGATTACGGTTCCCAACGATCGCCTGTTGCAGGTGGCCGACAAGAAAATGCCGCTCAAAGAGGCGTTCCGGTTGGCCGATGATGTGCTGCGCCAGGGCATCCAGGGCATCAGCGATCTGATTACCGTGCCTGGTCTCATCAACCTGGACTTCGCGGACGTGAAGACCATTATGTCGGCGGCGGGTTCGGCGCTGATGGCGATTGGCGAGGGCAGCGGCGAGTCACGCGCCATCGACGCGGCGCATATCGCCATTGCCAGCCCCTTGCTCGACATCGACATCAACGGCGCGCGCGGGGTGCTGTTCAACATCACCGGCGGCCTTGACCTGACGCTGTACGAGGTCAACGAGGCGGCTGACATCATTAGCAAGGCGGCGCACCCGGAGGCCAATATCATCTTTGGGGCGGTGCAGGACCCGGCCTATGATGGCAAGGTCAAGATCACCGTGATCGCCACCGGTTTTGACTCGCGCCCTGCCGTAGCCGCGCAGCCGGTGCGAGCGGATTACGGGCGCAGCGTCTACCACCCGTCAGTGCCATCAACCGGTGTCAACAGCAATAGCGCGTATCGCCAGCCACCAGCATCGCACGGTGTGCCGCAGGTGCAGGGCTACAACCCTTTGCCTGTCACGCCGCCGCCTGTCAACAACATCGCGCGCCGTCCGACGGGTCCTATGCCCGCCGTAACGCCGCGTCCCGTTCAGCAGCAGGCACCCGCTGTGCCAGTCATGCAGGAGGCAGCGCGCCCATCTGTGCCGCCTGTGCAGCAGATGCAGCCAGCGCCGGTCATGCGCGACGATGACTACGACCTGGACGACGATGTGGACGAACTGGAGGAGTTGATGCCGCCCACTCCACCGGCGCGCCTGCCCGTGCCGGAGCCGGAGGCGCAGCCCGCTCAGCGTCCCGCTGCCGACTCGCGCCAGCAGCGTCCCATCCGCCGCATGGACCCCAGGTCGCTCGACCCGCGTAGCGCGCGCAACGCCCCTCCAGGCGATGTGATCGACATTCCGGCATTCTTGCGGAAACGGTAATACTATAGTTTGTGGGCTATCTGTAACGCAGGTAGTCCACTTTTTTTGTTTAGGATTCAGGAAATATTATTTCCGCCGGCCCTGTTTGAGTCACATTATCCCAAACGAAAAATCCGCAGGGGGGACCTGTACATGTGGGAGCTGTCACTGTTATTGTAAATGTTCCCGTTGGCGATGCGGTTACATTCCCTATGCCTTGCGGAGCGCCACCAATGGTCTCCGCCCAGGAGACGTAGATTGTCGCATTGGGCGTGAACTTCGCGCCTGTAATGGTGACAGAGGTGCCAGCGGGACCAGAAGCAGGAGAAACTGCCATAGGATAGTTGAAAGCAGCACAGAAATAACTCGCATATACTTTGATTCCACTTGTTTGTCCAATTGCTTCAAGGTTATTACCGCCGCAGGTAGGCGTAGCCGACGTTGGCACAAGTAGAGGAACCGCAAACCCTCCACGATAATCTGTTGTTGCCGTTCCGATTTGTGTTCCATTAAACACCACTGCGACTCGCTCGCCGGCGTCAAAACCACCCACGTCAAAATTTACAGTGTTCCCGATTGTTGTAATGCAGGGAACGGGAATAATATTCGCGGGTTCAGGGGTAGTATAGGTAGCTAGCAAGTGGCTGGTTAAACCAATGCCCGCAAAATATCCTTGCCCCAGATTAGGATCGCTGGGAGTGGCCCCGGAGAACTTAAATGTTCCATCGCTCATTGCCGTGACGGTAGCAAACACAAACTGCCCTGGATGCTGGTAGTTCCAGTAAAGAGCTACCTGTTCGCCTGGCGAAAAATGATAGCCATAGAACGTAGCTGCCATGCCAGCGCCCAACTGAGCAAAGAAGCCCAGGGTCGCTATACCCATGCGCAAGGGTACAGTAGGTATCGGAGTTGGCAAAGCAGTCGAAGAGACTGTGGGGGTGCTGGCAGGAACTGTAGTGGAAACAGTAGGTGTGCTAGCAGAGACTACTGTAGTAGGCGTTGCTGTAGATGTATGAGAGCCAGCGACCGCCGTTAATCCTGAAGTGGCTACAAATGTTGGAGAGGGTTGTTGCTTATCTGGCCTGTTTACTTTACCTGTTGTTGCGTTTATATGCGGGCTAATCACGAATGGGAGTATAGTAACGATGAGGAGCGCTACTACAACTATGCCGATAGATACCTGTAAAAACTTCTTTATCATCTATTCTATCTCACTCTCTAAAAGTAGAGTAAACGCCCTGCCTATACTTTTACAAAAATAGAGCGTTTGAACGGTTAAGCTTTTAGTGAGAACTGGTTGTGATTCTCTTGCTGTGGTTACAGTTTCTTCACTTTATGCCGTTTTACCTCCTTCATCTGTATATACCTACTACCCAACAGGCATAAATTTCCAAAACTGGTATATACTCATGTATACTATCATTGCATATCCTTAATCTTTAATGTGGAGCCATACTCAAAAAGCCAGGCCCTGATGAACATTTGCAATCAAGATCAGTATTGTCATTCTGAGCGCAGCGAAGAATCTTGCTTGCTCCATAGAGATTCTTCGCTGCGCTCAGAATGACATGACCGCTCCTGGTCGTGAATATTCATTAACGTTTTGCCAGTCAGCAAGCAAACAATTATCAGGCAGATAGCTAGAGCTGCCTGACGAAAGGCGAGATCGTATGTCGCAGATGCCTGCCCGCGCCTGTACTCGTTGTGGCGCGGCGCTTTCCGCAAACCAGCGTTTCTGCACCCGGTGCGGCGCAACCATAGATGTTGCGGCTGGCAATTTTCCAGGTTCCACTCCTCCCGGTGGAGCGAATTTTCCGCCGGGGCCGTCTCCGTTGCCGGGGGCAAATGCGCCAGGGTCGCTTTCGCCTCAATTCGCGGAAGGGCAGCAGGTGCCGTCAGTACCCGGCACGCCTTCGTTTTCCCAACCAGCGCCATCAGTTCCTGGTACGCCTTCTTTTTCGCAGCCGGTGCATTCTTCTGCGTTCCCTGCTCAGCCCGCGCAACCATCTTCTATGCATGTGCCGCAAATGCAGGGTCAGCCTCCGCTTCCACCGCAGGCACACATGCCAGCCATGCATAGCGCTATGCAAGCGCCCGCGCAGGCACCGCTATCCCCGGCTGCTGGTCCGCAGGCTCCTGCCGGTTCGTTTCCAGGGCAGGCGGCTTCGTCTCATGCTCCGTCCGCGCCTCCACCACATGTGCAACCGCCGCCAGTACCCGCGCATCACGCGCTGCCGGGCGCGTCATCGCTGCATGGTGCCGGTTCCGTCGCGGCGCGTTCGGCGCGTCGTCTTGGTATGCGCGTCTTGCTGACCAAACCCGTTATCGCGGTCATGGCGGTAGTGGCGCTGGCAGGCACCGGCGCGGGGATCGCCTATTCAATGTATCGCGCCTCGGCTCCTACCAGTTTCGTCATCGCTACTGATCGCGGCAATAACCAGATTATGCGTATTGATCTCGCTACACGCAAAATGACCGTCCTTTTGAGCAATAAGGTGCTGCCAGGCTCTCCCGATTCGGCAGTCTTTATCAACGATACGCAGATGCTCATCGACTTCCCTGGCAACGGAGAGGTTGGTATGGGTGATATACAAAATGGCAGCTATGCCTCCATCGGTAAAAACCTGGGCGGCTCGCTGCGTGATATGGCCTTGAGACCGGATGGAAGCGCTATGCTGATCGCGGATGCCAACGGGACGATTCTAGAATACCACATGGATACGAAGAAGATCTCTACTTTTGTGCAGAATATTAGTGGTGTGCAGGGGCTGGCCTTTGATTCGAATGGCGCGCTCTACGCCGCAGTCGGCGGTCAGGTGATCGAGCTTGATCCGACCACCGGCAAGCAGATCAAAACCTTCACGCTGCCGGGGGGAAGCGATGGTATGGCCTATGATGGACACCGACACACGCTCGATCTCGCCATTGGAAGTTCTATAGTTGCTCTCGACCCACAAACGGGAGCTACCAGCATACTGATCGATGGTATCGCGGTACCCGATGGCCTGGCGGTTGACCGGGGAGGCAATCTCTTCATTGCCGCCGCTATCGGTGTGCTGGAACTCAATACCAGCAATCAACTGCTGATCGTTGGCACAAACACGAACGGCATCACCTGGGATGATGTCGCGCCGCTCTCCGGCAGTGGTGCCGCAAGCTATTAGTCCTACAGTTGTAGATGAAGGGGCCTTCCAACATGCTGAGTAAAGATTGTATGAGCGTGGGTCTCTTCTTCTCAGTTCTTCTCTCAATCGGCAAACCTCTCTTCCATCTTGTTGTCTCACATAAACTTTTCCGACTCATCGCCTACCTGGAGAAAGCCTTGCAAGAGTCCCCACTGTTGCGCCTGCTGCAAGAACATGTTTGCGGCAGGGGACATGGTTTCACGTGAGGGAACCGCTAAGGCCAGATGTCTCCAGGCTGTGGGCTGTAGATGAAGCGCTTTGATGCCTGCGGGAAGTTGAGAGGGAAGGGCCATCTCAGGGATGATCGTGATCCCCATCTCCTCCTGAACCATCGCCAGAACAGCTGCAATCTCTCGCACCTCCAACTGAACCTGAAACCTCACCTTTGCCTTGTCAAACAACGCGTGAATGAGTGGCCCACATCCTCCTGTACAGAGCAGAAATTGTTCGTGGGCCAGGGATTCAATGCGAATCAATGAGTGCTTTGCCAGCATGTGGGCCTCGGGGACCATGACCAGGAATTCATCGTGGGCAATGGGCGTAACATCCACGCCTTCGGTTGGAAGTGTCACCACGCCGATATCAACCATACGGGCGTCGATCCACGCTCGTACCTCTTGATCGGTTCCTTCGAGCAGAACAATTTCCACTTTGGGATACCGTTGCCGAAATATCCGTAGCACCCCTGGCAAGAAGCGGGCAGTGATACTCGGTAAACTT
The DNA here is from genome assembly GCA_035716135.1 of Ktedonobacteraceae bacterium. Classification (GTDB taxonomy): domain Bacteria; phylum Chloroflexota; class Ktedonobacteria; order Ktedonobacterales; family Ktedonobacteraceae; genus CF-113. Next base: position 577 of record DASTKD010000455.1, on the reverse strand, counting down.
CCCAGACGGAGCTTACCAGTTTCCAAACCCCGTGTTGCCGCCGCTTCCTGGCGGATCGTTTCGGCTCTCGCGAGCATCTCTCGTGCCTGGAGGATGACTCGTTGTCCCACATCCGTAAGGGAGAGTCCCGCGCGATCACGCTGGATCAGGATCACGCCTAACTCGGCTTCTAAGCTTGCCAGAGCATGGCTTACGGCTGATTGAGTGATGCCAAGTACCTCACTTGCTGTGGTGAAACTGCCACTCTCGATCACCGTTACAAACGCCTGAAGTTGTGCTAACGTCATATGAGTATTTCCTCATGAAAATGATGAAGACAATCAATTTGACTTATCTTACCATGCTCGCTATACTTGAGCAATCCGAAATATTCCTATTTACCAGACGAGAAGCGATCCTGCTTCTGGCTTCCCTTCTCTCTTTTCCATCCAGAAAGGAACATGGTCATGCACCTTCCAGTCCAGCGTGTGTGTGTCTCGGCTCTGCAAGCCATTGGAAACACACCAGTTGTCCAATTACAAAAGATCGTTCCCCCCACCAGCGCCGAGGTCCTCGTCAAGCTGGAGTATTTTAATCC
>DASTKD010000454.1:0-5668 GCA_035716135.1 Ktedonobacteraceae bacterium | reverse complement strand
GTATCCAGAAGCGGACTGAACGCCGCCTGTAGTTTGCTAAAGGGAATAAATAAAATGGAAGCAGAAAAAGAATCTTCTTATCTGAAACAGGTTTCGCTGTTCGCAAATCTGGCTGATGAAGATCTGTATGAGCTGATGAATGCCGCGAAGAGACGCGCCTTTCGTTCTGGTGAGGTCATTTTTCACCGCGACGATCCGGGCCAGGTACTCTATATGATTAAAGAGGGCAAGGTCAAAATATGCATTATCAGCCCTGATGGACAGGAAATTTCGCTGGCCGTGTTTGGCAAAGGCGAATGCTTCGGCGAATTTGCCCTGCTCGATGGCTTGCCCCGTTCAGCCGATGCCGTCGCGCTGGAAAAGGTCGAGTGCTACACCTTGCAGCGTAGCGACTTCCATAACGCCATCATGAAAAATCCCAGGATCGCTATTCAGGTGTTGGAAGCGCTCACCAAACGGCTGCGCAACACCGACCAGATGGTCGAAGACCTGATCTTCCTGGATGTCTACGGGCGTGTGGCGAAAAAATTGCTGGAACTCTCGGACGCGCATGGCATCAAGACGGACGATGGCGTGCGTATCGACGTGCGGCTCACCCAGCAAGAGTTGGCCTCGATGGTGGGCGCGTCACGCGAGAGCGTCAATAAGGTGATGGGCTATTTCACCGAGAAGGATTTCATCAGCACCGATAAGCATCGCATCACGCTGCATCGCATCTCTGATCTGAAAAGGCGCATCTATTAGAGGGTCTGCAACGTTATAGTACTCAGTGAACCCTTGTTACTCGTTTTTATGGCTGTTCGTCTCAATGGTGATACAGCCTGTTCTTTTTTTTGCTTTCGTGTCGAAGGGACACTGTATTCTTGGAAAAAACAACTTTAACGCAAGAGAAACAATCTATACAAGAGCAAGCAACACATTCTACTGAAATCAGTATAGCTGCGCCTCTGTCATTTGGCGGAAAGATGCTGGCCCTCTTTCGGGCCATGCGCCCGCGCCAGTGGGTGAAAAACCTGGCTCTATTTGTGGGCATTGTCTTCGCGCAACGCCTCTTGTCGCCGCCCGTCTTTGGGCGAGCGGTGGTGGCTTTCGTCGTTTTCTGCCTCGCTTCCAGCATTATTTACCTGCTCAATGACCTGCTTGACCTGGAAAATGACCGGCAGCATCCGGTTAAATCGAAACGCCCGCTTGCCAGTGGCGCTTTGCCCGCTTCATGGGCTATAGCAGCTATTGCCGTACTTTTGCTGGCCTGCGCTGGCCTGACCACCCTGGTTTTTTTCATCCCCATCGTGGGCCTGCCTGATATATTCGCCAGCTATGGCGGAGCGAGTCTTTTGTTCGCTTTGACGGTGGTGGCTTACCTGTTGCTTATGGTGCTGTATAGCGTGCGTCTCAAACATGTTGTGCTGCTGGATGTCTTTATCATCGCCAGTGGTTTCGTCTTGCGTATCCTGGCGGGAACGTTGGTGCTTCCGGTGGTGATTTCGCCCTGGCTCTACCTTGTTACCATCTTACTCTCCCTGTTCCTGGCTTTGAACAAGCGTAGAAACGAGCTGGTGTTGTTGCAGGGACAGGCCAGCAGCCATCGCCAGATACTCAAAGAATACAGCGTACCCCTGCTCGATCAAATGATTACCATTGTGACGGCAGCTACGCTGATGGCGTACAGTCTCTACACATTTCAGAGTTCAACGGGCAACCATCATTTAATGATTACCATACCGTTTGTCCTCTATGGTATGTTCCGCTACCTGTACCTCGTGCATATGCGCATGGAGGGGGGCAGTCCCGAAGAAGTACTACTGCGTGACCGCCATATGCTGGCAACCGTTGTTTTGTGTACAGCCCTGATAATTACAGTACTCTATATTCTGCCGCAATAAGGAACACATATCCTTGCTTACTCGCAATAAATTACGTACTGGTATCATCTTTTCACTGGCATTTGCCTTTGTTGTGATGACTGCTATCGCTCTCTACGGTGATCTTCCTCACCTGATTGCCGCGATAGTCCATTTTCGCTGGGCTTTTTTGCCCCTCATTCTAGGTTTGACGCTATGTAACTATCTGGGGCGCTTTTTGAAGTGGCAATACTACCTGAAGCGTCTTACAATTAGAATGAACTGGCGAAAAAGCCTGCTGATCTTCATTTCTGGACTCTCTATGGCGATTACTCCTGGTAAGGTAGGAGAATTGCTGAAGTCCTATCTGCTGAAACGATCAACGGGAGAGCCCATCAGCCGCACGTCGCCTATCATTGTGGCGGAGCGCCTGACCGATGGTATCGCTATGATCGCGTTGTCATCGACGGGCCTGGCGCTCTACCGTTATGGCTGGGAATTGCTGGTGGCGCTGCTGGTCTGTGTTATCGCCGGGGTGCTGGTAATCCAGAACCGGCGGCTTTCGCTAGCGCTACTCAGTTTTGGCGAACGGCTGCCCGTGATTTCGCGCGCGGCATCGTGGTTACGCGCCTTTTACGAAAGCTCGTATACCTTGTTGCAATGGCGTCCATTACTGCTCGCTGTAAGCATTGGCGTCATCTCGTGGATGGGCGAGTGCGCGGCCTTGTATTTTGTATTCGCGGGGCTTGGCCTGGGATTTGGCCCGGAGCTGTTTGTCAAATCCATGTTTATCATGGGCGTGTCATCGTTGGTCGGTTCAGCGTCTGGTCTACCGGGGGGACTGGGTACTGCCGATGGTAGTATGATAGGATTAACTCGTTTACTCCTGACACCATCAGCAACCATTGGAGGAGCGGCAACCTTGCTCATTCGTCTTTGCACCTTATGGTTTGGTCTCGCCCTGGGAGTCGTGGCCCTGTTGATTTACAGAGCTACTGAACATACACCCATTTTTACGCAGCAGAGCGACGACCAACCGCCATCGACGTATGATGCCAGTGGCTCTACGCCTCCAGAAAGCCTGCCAGATTTAGAGACGGCGGCTGCAACATCAAAATCGGGAGATTCACTCAAATGAAAACGCTTATCATTATTCCGACGTATAACGAATACGATAATTTGCGTCCTCTGCTTGAGCAGATATTTTCGTTTGCGCCGGCCTCGGATATATTAATCGTGGATGATAACTCGCCGGATGGCACAGGCAAACTCGCTGACGAGATTCATTCGGAGAATCAGCAGGTCCATGTTATGCACCGGGCGGGCAAGCTAGGTCTCGGCACGGCCTATATCGCCGGTTTCAAATATGCTGTTGAGCAGCAGTACGACGCTGCATTTGAGATGGATGCCGATTTCTCGCACGATCCCCGCTATCTCCCGGATTTCTTGAAAGCGATTGAGTCCGCCGACCTGGTGATTGGTTCGCGCTACATCGATGGCGGTGGCACCCCCAACTGGTCGCCCGTGAGGCGCTTCATCAGTGGCGGCGGCAACATTTTCGCGCGTTTCATGCTCGGCATTCCCGTCCACGATTGCACAGCAGGCTTTCGTTGCTACAGGCGCAACGTGCTGGAAAGCATCGATCTTGACAGCATCGAATCGCAGGGGTACGCCTTCCAGGTAGAACTGGCCTATCGTGTCCACAAACACGGCTTCAAGATTGTGGAAACGCCCATTATTTTCCAGGACCGCCGCGTGGGCAAATCGAAAATGTCGCGCGCGATTTTCCTGGAGGGATTTACGTGGGTTATTCGCGCGCGTCTGGGCAGGACTTCTCATACTCGTAAAGTAAGGTCTTTGCCGGTTGAGCCTGCCGCTCTACCCGTACCCAATCCTGAAACCCCTCTGCCTGAGAGCAACGCCAGCGAACTGGAAGAGTATCCCTCGATTGCCCAGAAGTAACGATCTGGTGATTACTCGTGAGTCCAGGGGATTCTTCGCTGCGCTCAGAATGACAGGCAACGGCACTTTATGATAGGCTCAGACATTGTCATTCTGAACGCAGCGAAGAATCCCCTGTAGGCTGTGAGTGATGGCCTATTGCCTATGGTCAGTCCCCGTAATCGTCGTCTTTACCCCGCATCGGGTCAAGCCCGTATTTGCGGCGCACGATCCTGCGATGCTCCGCCAGGCGTTTGAGGTGTTTAGGCGGCGCGTTGAGTTGGCTGGTGAGCTGGCCTGTCTTTTGCGCCGTTCCCCCCACGCTTTTGACGGCATGTTGCACTTCCAGGTCATCGCTAAACATCTCTACGTCGCGTCCCTCCGCTCGCGCTTGCGCTGCCAGGCGCGCGATCACGCTATCGGCGCTTTCTCCAGCGCGCGAAAAGATGATGCGTATGCGCTGTTCGTGCGTGGTTTGTTCGTGGGGTGCGTCACCATCAAAAACGACGGTCACGCGGTGGGGCGTATGGCGATAGCGGTGAATAAGCTGCGTAATCAGGGCATGGCGCGCGGCCTCAAAGCTTCTCTGGCGCACGCTTTGAAACGATGCATCGCGTTTAATCACATTATAGCCATCGACCAGTATTTCTCGCCCCACGCTGCTCCTCCAGGATGCCAGGGCGACCGCAAGGGTCGCCCCTACCCTGTACGTCCTGCTCATTCAATCCCTGATAATTTTATGGAACTTTATTTCTTGAAGAATTGCCGCACTATATGCACAAGATAGGCTATCTCCGCGTGAATGTCAATATGCGCCACGCGCGCAACCAGGGCATTGACCGCCGGAATATACTCCGCTAGCGTTATCACCACGACCAGTACCAGTACAATTGCCAGCACAATCCAGGTAAGCGTCAGTGCCAGGCGGCTCGCCTTTTTGGCTGCTTTAGCTTTGACTGGCTTCTTCTCTTGCTTGCGATCATTGTTCAAAACTGCTGGTAGAGGTTTTTTAAGAGGAGTGGTGACAGCAGCATGTCCTTCTTTTTTCCCGTTATCAGCCGCAAGGTCATCAAATATGGCTGCTTGTACTGTAACATGCTGGATGGTAGGGTCTGTATTGGCCTGATCTGGCGTGGCTTGTGTTTCAACATAAAGGCGACCATTGCGTACCAGGACAAAAAGGGAACTGGTTTGCTGCGGTTGGTGCGATACAAGTGATTGATGCAATGTAGGAGGAAACACCAGGCCGGCCAGGGGAGCCGCTGTAGCGCGAAATGGCAGTCCCGCTTCCAGTACGCACGAGCCGCAAACGCCATGCACACCATCCCAGCACTGCGGGCAGGCCGCGCGGCGACAGCGAAAACAGAAATGACAGATGCCCATAAAAGCCGCTTCCAACGCTCCCCGCGTTGATTGCAAGAACGGTGCCTGAAGCGCAGATGGAGCATACACGGCCTCGCATATGGCGCACGTTACTGTTAGCCCTGTTTCCAATGATGTCCCCGACTCCACAGGGGATGGCTGAAGAGAAACTTTATCTTGCTGCTGATTCTGAGTATTCGTTTCAATCATACTGGCTCCCACAAAGATGATACCGGACAAGCGTATTAAAGAAAGAAGGAAAATACAATCGAACTGTCCCTTTCATTATAGAGAACCGAAAAAACCCCGTAATTACCTTACCATGCGCAGAATGCCTTGATGAGGGAAAAGACGAGGAAGAAAAGAAGCTCACTCGGAAATTGGTAGCTCCGAAGGCTTGACAGCAGCCCCAATCTCTGGTATCATCCTACGTGCAACCAGCCATTACAGGCCAGTTGCATAAACCAGGAGCCGTGGTGTAGTGGCCTAACATGTCTGCCTGTCACGCAGAAGATCGCGGGTTC
>DASTKD010000453.1:0-4467 GCA_035716135.1 Ktedonobacteraceae bacterium | reverse complement strand
CGTGGACAGCGAGAGATCCTTCGCTGCGCTCAGGATGACAAGAACTGTGTGTTCGTGAACATTCACCAGAACAAACAAGCGCCGAATCGTGCTTTGATACGAACGAACACCTATCACGATACGGTTGGTATATACATCACCAGAGAAATACAGCATAATATGCCGTGACAAAGGTGGATTACGCATCAGGAGGAGATATTTATGAACAGGCCAGACCAATCTCGAGACTTCCCGGAAAAGTCTTCTTCCGGCACAGCCGGACAGAAACGATACGTTCGCTTGCGCATTAATGATACTCAGACCGGGGAAGATCGGCAGACATCGCCAGCTATAGAAGTTGGCGAGCAGCAGCCTGTCGATCAGACAAGTTTTGCCTATCAACTGTTGCTTCTGCAACAGCGCCTCGTGGCCTACGAACAATTGCACCTTGAAGAGATTGCCGAACTGCGCCAGGAAATTGAGCAGTTGCGCCGCACCTTCTTGCAAGAAACCAGTCCCCAACTACGCGCTATCTCACCCATCCGCGAAAAGGAATAAGCAATAGATATGACAGGCCAGCAACTGCGCGGTTGCTGGCCTGTCATATCTATTTTTATGCCCTTGCCTCTATGCTGTCGTCCGATACATGGCCGTTGCTGGATGCAGGCGCGTTCTCCGCGACGTTGATGACGGGCAGTTCGCGCATCTTCGCCGCCTTGCCATTGCCGTTGTGGGCAGCTGCTTCGGCGCTTGCGTTGATAACAGGCAGTTCGCGCAGTTTGGCGGACTTGCCGCGCCGGGCGGGTGAAAAGGTTTTTGCGACGGAACCTTTGCCCACTTCAAGCGCAACGCTTGTCAGCGTGGGAACATGGCACAGCATATTGGTATAGGAGGCGTTCGCCAGTGGGCAATAGCACTCGCCTGCTTTGATGCTGCGGCGCAACTCGTCGGCTTTGGATGTTGTCCAGACGGACTTGAAATCATAGTTGTGCTGGCGCAGATTGCCCACCGATTCGGCGCGAATGCAGCACGTCCACACGTCGCCATTGGGCGCGATCTGTGCCGAGGCCACGCCCGCCAGACAGGGGATGATTTGCCGCTTCTCGACCAGCGTGCGCTTCACGATGTCGTAGTAGCGATCGCGGAACGCCTGGGTGATACGCGGCGTGATGCGCGTGACATCGCCGAACTCGGCCTTGTGAATGCCTTCCTGCAAGCGTTCGATGACGGGCTGGTATTTCTGGATAGGCGGCGTGATGCCCATGCCGACGGTATCCAGTTCGACGCGCTCCTCGGCGATTTCGCTGATGAAGGAGTCGGGCTTGAGTTCGTCGCGCACGAAGGCGTAGATGTTCTCAAACTCATCTACGTTAAAATTCGAGATAACGGTATGCACGCCCAGCGTGAAGTTTTTGTAGCGTCCCTTGAGCGCCTTCAGACCGGCATAGGTGCGCATGGCGCGTTCAAAATTGCCTTTGACGCCGCGCACAATATCATGCTTGACGCCCACGCCGTCCAGCGACAGATTGATAATCACCTCGGAGCCGGGAGCCGCTTGCAGCACGCGCTCGACGCGCTCCGGGATAATCTTGTCCTGGATGCCGTTGGTGGGAATATTGATTACCCCCGGCTTGCAATGACGATAGGCGGCACCGACCATTTCCGGCAAGTCTTTACGCAGCGTTGGCTCGCCGCCGCTAAAGGTGAACCAGTAGGCGGCGTGGCCTACGGACTCGAATGTCTTTTCATACTCTTCAATGGTAAAATCATCGTTGGGACGCTGCCAGACATTGCACGTTTTACAACGAGAGTTACAGCGATAGCTCACACTGATGGTGAGATTCATTGGAAGAGCAAGAGGTTTGCCAAGCGCGTATGACGCCTGCATTTTCGCAATCTTCGGTAGAACTTCAAGCACGTCTCATTCCCTTCCCTTCAGCCTGATAGTGTACATTACATTCATAGGGTTCTCTCTTTTATTTTCGGCCAGAAATGGCTAAACCTGAGAGTAGGTAGCCCGGTTTCCCCCCTGGCGATCTCTTTTCGCACAACGTTGGACCTGCGGAGCGTCCCGCATTCTTAGTCTATAGAACGATTGACATCCATGCAAGCAACGTTGGTATCAAGAGAGCGGTACCATTGTATCGTGTCTTTCCTCTCCATTATATAGACGCTAGCCAGGAAAAAATCTGGCGCGTGTGATACATTACATGGGAATGATGCTGTTTCCGTTTTTTAGTTTGTAAAAAGAATATGCTTATTGGAAGCCCCAATAAGAAATCAGAGAGTGTTTATGATTGTTGGCAGCCAGGGCGACCGCAAGGGTCGCCCCTACAATACTACGAAACCGTTTGACGCCCCTGTACACGGTAGGGGCGACCGCAAGGGTCGCCCTGGCTTCTATATTATTTTTGGGGGAGAGATATGATCAATCTGCAAGACCCCACATTACAAGAGCGACTGCGGCGGCGCGCGCCGGAGGGCCGCTATGAGATCGGCGAGATCGAGCTGGTGCTGGCGATACGCGCGTGTGATGCCAGCGGGGATATGGATGGCTCGCGTATGCTGTGCGAGGTGCTGGTAGAGCGCAGCAAATCGACGTTCCAGCATTGCGCAAGGGGACTGAGCCACCGGCCAGATCTGCGCGAAGAGGCCGAGGCCAATATGATCGAGCGGCTTTTGCGTGAAGCGCGGGACCCGAAAGAAATCTTCATTACGCAGAACTTTATCCACGCGCTGCGTATGCTGTGCATCGATGAATTCAAGCGCACCCTGCGCCAGGAAGGGTTGCTCTACCGGCGCGATAGCGAGGGACGGCCAGGCGGACGCCCGCATCACATCCCGCGCTCGATGATGGAGCCGTTGCAACCCGCGCCCGTGGATGGAGACGCACCGCCCGCCGCCGATGTGGCCGATCCGCTCGATCAGTACGAGCAACTGCACGCGCGCGAGGAGACCATGCGCATCCTGAATATGCTCGATGACCCGCTGGATCGCATGATTATGGTGCTGCGCGTACTCAGGGCATGGAAATGGGATGAGATTGCGCAGGCATGTAAGCGCAACGAACGCACCATTCGCCTGCGCTACGAAAAAGCGTGCAGCGTATTGAAGATACGGCTCGTTAGTGAAGAGCAAACTACCATTCGCAAAGCGCCGCAACATAGCAGGCGGGAGGATAAGTAGCATGAATACAAAAGACTTACAACAGCTTAAAATGGCCTGGCTGGCCGCCGAAGATAGCGGCGACAGAGCCGCCCAGATCGCGCTACTGCGCGACTACCCCGATGCGCAGGACGAACTGACCGGCTTTATCGCGGCCTATCACATCGTCGAAACGGCTCCGTCCGAAAGCGAGGCGTTGTTGCCCCTGACGGAACGCGCGGCGCAGACTGCTATGCAGCGCGTTTTTGGCAGCCCAATTGCCAGCGCCGATCTGCGCTCGTTACGCGCTCGCCAGGGATTAAGTCTGACCCAGGCCGCGCGCGGCCTGCGCCTGGGCGCGGACGTATGGAAAAAGTTCGAGGATGGCATCATCGATGTTTATAGCCTCAGCGAGCGCCAGCTTGGTCGCCTGGCGCAGTTTTTCCATATCGGCGCGGAGGAATTTGGCAAATTACTGCTCAATAGCCAGCCCGTCCCGACGCTCAACCGCCGCCAGACCGCTCAGGCCGCGCGCGATAGCCAGCAAGCCGCCAGGAAGCAATCCTTCGCGGAGGCCATCGAGAAAAGCAGTATGGCAAAGGCGGAGAAAAAGGAGTGGCAATGAGCGGCACCATCCGCATCCTGCTCTGCGAGGATCAGATGCTGATGCGCCAGGGACTGCACACCATACTGGAACTCGAAGCGGGCTTCGAGGTCGTCGGCGAGGCTGCCAACGGCGAGGAAGCTATCCAGCGCTTCGAGGAACTCCAACGGCAGGGTCTAGGTCCCGATATTATCCTGATGGATGTACAGATGCCGCGCAAAAACGGCGTGCAGGCGACAGCCGCCATCACGACCGCGCATCCCGCCGCCCGTGTCATCATCCTGACCACTTTCGACTATGAAGATTATGTTTTTGAGGCCATCAAGGCCGGAGCAGTGGGCTACCTGCTGAAAGATGTGCCGGCGGATGAACTCGTTTCCACCATTCGCAAAGTGCATCGCGGCGAACCGTTCATCCAACCCAAAGTCGCCAGCAAGCTGCTCATCGAATTTGGGCGCAAGGGACGCCCGCTTCCTCCACAACCTGCTAACGGCGGCGATGAAGACCTGAGCGCGCGCGAAGTAGAAGTCCTCAAACTGCTGGCGGCGGGAGCCAGCAACCGCGAAATAGCAGATGCCCTCGTGCTGGCCGAAGGTACAGTGAAAAACCACGTCTCCAATATTTTGAGCAAATTGCATGCCGATAACCGCACCCAGGCCGCGAACCTGGCACGAGAACGCAAGATTATTTAGACTCTTCTTCGTGACCTCCACACTGTCATTCTGAGCGCAGCGAAGAAT
>DASTKD010000452.1:0-6213 GCA_035716135.1 Ktedonobacteraceae bacterium | reverse complement strand
GTTGGATGTGCTGTGGGGCAGCAACCTGCAATATTCCGATGCCTGATCGCCGCTTTCACCGCACGATGGTATTCGTCAAATAAGGCGAAGTAAACGTTGTCTGCTCGCCTGCTTGCTTACCAGGCACGGGGAAGAGGCGAGCCGATAGCGGTTTGTTCAGACGCTTCGCCAGTGTCGCCACGTCGAGTAAAAGATGGGCAATCTCCTCTTCCCCCGTATCTCCTGGCAGGGGTATGGTATCCAGTCCGGTGCCACACACGGCTGAATAGAGTAGAAGTTGATGGATGTGCAGCAAACCTTCTTGCCAGCGTTTCCCAAGTACGGCATCTTCCAGCACGGGTAGCATGATGCCACAGTAGCCGCAGGTGGGCAGGTTCGTGTGTTTCAGGGCATGGGTGAGCGCGGCGGCAACGGCAACGGTACCCGATGCGCCAATGGGTCCGTAGCCGCACATCTCCAGCGCGCCAGCGATGCTGTCATCTCCAAGCGGGGCGGGCGAGAGATCGATACCGCCAAAGGCTACCTGCTGTTCAGCCGCGAACTGCTGTCCCAATGTGACGACGGGCGAGAGATGCTCAATCAGCACATTCTTGATATGTTCGCTGGCAGCTTCTAAATCGAGTGGCTGGCTACTTTCCCGGCGCAGAGACTGGATGGCATCAGCTACGATGCCCGCGCTCTGAGTGCCGAGTGCAAGGCTGGTTGGTCCGTCATGGTAGGCCGTTGGGAAGAAAGGGCAGCCCGGCGTGACACAGGCCAGGGCCGCGAAACGGAAGTTGCCGAAGCCCTCCGGTGTTTCCTGCGCCAGCCTCTTCATCACCCTGGCGCTGTGTAGGGTCGCTTCCCTGCGTGGGGCGTAGTCAGATGTGGCAAGCTGTACCGTCATGTTGATAGCGGTGGTAGCAGCCAGCATGTCGGCAATGAGACTGATACGCTCGATGGGGAAATCCGGGCGCGCCGTCTGCGCGGGGCCGAGCGAGCAGAAATTTAGCCCGGCATCATCCAACATGCGCTGTAGCTCTCGCGCGTAACGCAGGAGCGCGTCATGTGACCAGTCGGCCAGGTCGTCCAATAGCGGGCGGGTCGAAAGGCGCGTCGTTTGCACTTCGTAGCCTGCTTCAGCATAGCGAGCACTGGCCTTGCTCAACATATCAGCAGCATACTGAATGCTATCGAAAGATAATGGGTGCGGGTCGGCAAGACCCAGGGTGATAGTGCGCACCGGTGGAAATGACATAGAGTCTATCCTTTTTATTCCTGTATTTCCTCATGTACTTCCGGCTTTCTGCGGGAAGCCTTGCCGATCTGGAGCGAGGAGGATTCCAGCCAGCCAGATTGGGGTACCCACAGGGAGACATGCGAAGGTTGCATCGTTTCCTGCACGATGGCGACCAGTTGCTCACGCAATTGATCCAGGTCCACTTCGTTGCGCAGCGTGACGCTAAAAGCCGCCATAATCTTAGCTACATCGTACTTGCGGCGATAGAAGCGGCGATCAATGATGGCCTGGAGACGCCGGCGCATTGGCTGGAAGAGAGCCGCGATGACCAGCGTGGAGCCGACGATGGCTAGAGGCTGCTGGGAGAAGTTGCCGCCGGTCAGCGTATGTATCAAGAGCTGCAAAGCGAGGATGAGGCCGACATAGAGCGCCACCAGCAGGACGGTCAGGGAGCCATACACCAGGGTGCGGTTAATGATGACATCGATATCCCACAAACGGTAGCGCAGAATCGGGATGCTCACGCCCAAAAGCAGAAGCGTCCAGGGTACCAGCCAGAATGGCCCGGTGAAGAGTTGATACCATGAATTCACAGCGCTCGAGGCCGGGGCCAGTGCCTGGAGTATGCGCTGGATGATGATGAGCAGAAAGACGACGCTCATGCCAGAGACGAACCACCTGGTTTGCTGCCGCTGCACAGCATCATACACCCGAACATAGCGGTAGATCTGCACTCCTACCGGCAGGAGTGAGGCCAGAATGAGCGCGACGCCGGGTACGGGTACAACGAGTACAGAAGTTGGAATGGAGGCGAGCATCGCTACCACGAAAAAGGGAACGAACGCGGCCCATGTCCAGCGCGGCGTGAACCGCCCGGTCGGGAAGGTAAAGAGAAAGACCAGCATGGCCGGCCACATCAGCCAATGTGTGATGCTCTGGGCCAGGAGTTGGAAAAACGGAGGCGTCTGTGTGGGCAGGTTGAAGCCGAGAAAGCCGGCTGCGCCAAACATGACGAGCAACAGCGAGACGAGTAGACCTATCGACTCGTGGGATTTGCGCCAGAAAATCAGGAGGCCAGACAGCCAGTACAACACGGACACAACAACACAGAGGGCAGCCAGGCAGACCTGCGCCACTGTGACGGAGAGATGCAGTTGGTCGAGAACCTGGACATAGACCGGGGTCAGTTGATAGGTTGGACAGCCTTCAACATCGGGCAGAGCGCAGACGGTCCTCGCGTACTGAAAGAAGGCGGGCAGGTTAGCCACGAAGATGACCAGCAGCATGATGGCGAACACGACCCAGGTACTCCTGACAACGAGTTGCCAGTTCCATCGTCCTCGCCCTGCTGGATGCTGCTGCAAAGTCACGGCTCTGCTCCTCCTTTCGGTATCTCAGACTCCTGATACAGCCGCGTGCTGTTCGGAATCATAGTGTCCTCGAACCCATTTCCCTGCCAGTATAGCATACGACCGTCTCTAAATCGTTACGGCAAGCATCACAGGGTGAGCGTCAGATTTTGACCCTGTTGGCGAGAAGCTTAGAGAGCAAGAGCGGCAAAGCGAGAAACACGGGTGCCATCTCGTGGGATCCCTATCAGAAAAGCGAGGAGGCGTGAAACATCAATAGCAGCAGCGGTGATGACATGCTGGAGATGCGTCTTTGCCAGCCCAATGTAGCGACTCCGGCGTAGATCAAAGGCTCGCACCCCTTGCGAGATGGTTCCTTCAATTCCGGCACGAATGGCATACCGCTCTTTAAATTCCTGAGTGGTCTGTCGTTGCCGGGCCGCCTGAATGGCTTCATGCTGAGCTTGTGGATGAAACGAGACTTGACGCGGGTTGCCGGGCGCAGTCGTACACTGCGCCCGGCAAGGACAGGTCAGACAATCCTTCTTGCCAAACTCGACATGGATACGATCCCCTCCATGGCCATTATAGGCCCACTTCCATTTGCGGCTGGTTTTGCCTTCAGGACAGGTCACCCGATGAGACTCCCAATCAATACGAAAGTCGCTTACACTAAAGCCTTGCCCCGCCCGTCCTTGCCAACTCGGATCCACAATGACGGGACCCAACAGTTCAATGCCGTACTGCTGCGCACTGCTGACCAGCAGAGGGCCATCTACATATCCAGTATCAAGGGCGTGCTCAGAGGGCAACAGATGCTTCTGGGCTAAGGCGTGATGGATCGGCTCGGTTTCCTCAATATCTTGGGTGGTGGCGGCAGTGGTCTCCACATTGATCAGCAAATGGGGGGTCTCTTCATCGCAGGTTTCCGTGAGATGCACTTTGTAGCCAGTCCAGATCGTAGAGCGTTTGATACTCATATGCGCATCGGCATCGTAGGGGGAGGAAATGAGCACGGAAGCCGGAGGAATGTGATCATTTGAGCGCCAGGAGAGCTTGGCCTGCGTGAAGACAAACTGTTGCACCCACACCCGCCGCAACACCTCAACGGCAGGGATTTCGCGCAGCCAGAGGGGAGCAGTTTCGGCATGGATCGCGCTGAGCAACTGAGAGCCATCAACTCCGATTTGCTCAGCCAGAGCCTGGCGCTTCGTCGCCTCTTTGGGCATCCGAAAGTCTTCCATCCGACTCCCATAGCGCTCATACCATTCCATCGCCACATGGGCACGCAGCCACTCAGGGACGATGGCCGCCAAACTGTTGAGGGCGGCGCGGAGCGTTTCTCCTGCACATTCCAGCCGATTCATGGTCCGAATGGCCGCCAGCACATGCGTGGAATCGGTGCGTTGCTTGCCACGTTCTTTGAGCCAGCCTCGTTCTCGACAGACCTGTAACAGCGTACTCAGGATCTGCTCTTCTTGCCCACTGGCGATCAAGCGCTGACGGAATTCCGAGAGCACCGAGAAATCAAAGGCGGGGTCGGTCAACTCCAAGCTCAACACGTACTTCCAGTCAATCCGTGTTTGCATGGCTTCTGCCGCCTGACGATCCGTATAGTTCTCCATATATTGCATCACCAGCACCAGCGCAATCCGCCAGGGCTGCTCAGCGAACTGGCCGCCTGCCGGATAGAGTGCCGCAAATTGTTCATCGGTGTAGATCGTGCCGAGTTGATCTCTCAAGTGCATAAAGCGGTTGCCTACTGGGAAAATCGCACGCGCTATACGAGCTGTTTCTTCGGGGATGGGGGGAATGGCTTGAGGTTGTAACGACATCGGCTGGCTCCTTCTCATTCACTTTCTGTAGCAATGACACTCTCTTTCTCCTATTCTACCATTATCCCTCTTCCACTCCTGTTGCCTTTTGCCAACAGGGTCGATTTTTGCGTCGAGTACTCCCCAGGGCGACCGCCAGGGTCGCCCCTACCATACGACGAACGTCTTGCGAAACCTCGTGTATGGTAGGGGCGACCCTTGCGGTCGCCCTGGTCGGCTCCCACTGTGCAAAACATTGACGCACACCTAGCATCACACTCTGCCTATTTATACGCTACCACTCCATATGCTTCCGCGCGCCGCACGACGCGCGAGAAGCCTGCTTCCTGCAAACGCCGCACGACGCCGCGCGTGACACCGCCGCTGGCCTTACTGTCGGGGTCGCCGATATAGTGGAAGAGTCGCCCGCCTCGTTTGAGGATACGATAGAGTTCACGATAGAAAGCGCCAGAGTACAGTTCTCCGGCCAGGGCAAAGGTTGGAGGGTCATGGATGATGCGGTCAAAGCGCTCGCTGGCAAAGGTTGGTACCACTTCGCAGACGTCGCCCATCACCTGCGTGATTTTGGGATCGGCGAAAAGTTCTTGCGACCAGGGATTCTGCCGCGCGATGATCTGCACAGCCGGATCAAGCTCGATGGCGGTGACGCTCCCGGCGTTTCTGGCGGCCAGGATGGCCGTGTAGCCCAGGCCCGTCGTCGTGTCGAGGACGGTTCCGCTTATGGGAGCGATAGCCGCGATCATGCGCTGCGCGTGCTGCCAGGGATCAATGTCTTTGATACGATGCATGACAAATCCGGCGATCAGCATACTGGGAGCGCCCCGTGTGGGCATCAGACTGCATAAGCGGTTCGTTGCTTCAGAGAAGACTTGAACAGGCTGTATTCCCTGCGCGCTTACGGTGTAACAATTGACTTCGGACTTGCTGATCTTTTCCACACTGGCCCAGTCCGGGCATTCGCCAGTAGCAAAGCTCACGCCTTCCGCGCTTAACGTGGCACTGGTGCTGCTTATGCCAAGATCAATCGAGGTTTCGACGACGACCTGACCATGCTTGCGCGCCTCCAATAGTGGCCGCGTCTGGATATAGGAGAGAATCACGGATATACTAAAGTCCTTCCCATAAAGTGGCTAAGATTTGTATCCCCATCTTTAGCTGTCTTTCCCCGAAAAGACTTGATGAACCTATCGAATGATATCCCGTGCGATTTGAACAAGGCACGGATGAAAGTGGTCAGCGTTCTCTATCACATATAAGGGGTCTACCCATTGAGAATCGACATACTCTTCATTTAGTTGAATACTCGCTTTTTCTTCATCAGTCAGGTGAACTGTTGTTGTGATGGAAAACACATGGCATCCATTCATCGTTGGCTCCCATGCCCTTGTATCCCAGATCTGACTATAGTAGCCGATGATATGGAGAAGACGGTCTTCAGGAATGTCCAGGTGCAATTCCCGTCGTAAATTCCGACGTAATGCTTGCTCAATCAGTTCTCCTTTGCGCATCCGTCCACCGACCACCCACCAATCAGGGTGGGGGTTCCATGCCCGCCTGGCAAGCAACCACAACCCTTGATGCAGAACAGCCGCATCAGCGCAACAAATCACGAGCGCGTCCAACGCTGCTGCGTAGATTGAATCAGGCAGGAATGTGCCTGGCTTGCGTTGTTCTCCCGTCACGTATTGACGGTTCGGATACTCTTTGACAGGTTGGCGATACATGTTTCCCCCTTTATGAATTGACCATCACGCCTGTTCTCGCCTATTGATGGGTAATCAGCAGGAATCCATCTCTGGTTTCTCGTCTT
>DASTKD010000451.1:0-5444 GCA_035716135.1 Ktedonobacteraceae bacterium | reverse complement strand
TATGCGGAAGATGAACAAGAGGCATGGATAGAGGCGCAGCGATGGGCGCTACAACGTGAGCGAATACTTCCTAAAAATGCTACGTTGGTACACTTTCCGCATGGGTTCACTGTTCACACGCACAATATACTCCCAGGAAGGAGAGAATAGTGAACCAAAAAGACAGGGCATAGTCGCCCTGTCTTTTTGGTTCACTATTCTCTCAACTACTCCCTGATGCCCCTGGCTGGCAACGGCCTTACAAGCGGACTCATCACGGGTACGTCCTTTTTGCCGCGTGGCAGGCGCTGGCGCACGAGGTAGTTGGGGGCAACGGCAAGGTCGCCCTTCTCCAGCGTAACATCCGCGCCGAAGCGGTTGAAGAACGATAGCTCGAAGTTGGGTGTTTCGCCGAGCGCGCCGTGCGGGCAGACCTCTACACAGTCGCCGCAGAAGATGCAGCGATCAAGCGCGAAGGCGTAGCGTGTGAGGGTGCGTTCGGCCATCATCAGCGAACCGGTCGGGCAGACTTGCACGCACGCGCCGCAGGAGACGCAGTCGGTATCGTGCAGGCTGACGTTGAACGGCGTGGAGACGATGGTGTCGAAGCCTTTACCGAACATACCGTAGCAGTCGGGGCCGATCACATCGTGACAGACGCGCACACATTGAGTGCAGTTGATGCACTTGTTGGGGTCGCGCAGGATGAAGCTGTGCGACATATCAAACTCGTAATCGTGGTAGTCGCTCGGCTCGCCATCGTGGAAGCGGTTATCGGCCAATCCATGCTCGATACTGTACTTTTGCAGGTCGCACTGCCCGGCAGCCGGACATGCGCATTGCAAACAGCGAGCCGCCTCGCGCTCTGCCTGCTCTTGCAGATAGCCCAGCTCGATCAACTCGAAGCTGCGCTTGCGTTGCTCGTAGGGCAGCATCGGCATCTTGACCTTCGGCTCAACCGGCTTGTACGGCACAATATCGAAAAGGTCGGGCTTGCGCTCTTCCAGTTCCAGGCGATGAGCCACTTCTTTCATGTCTTCGCCATCGAGGAAGGCATGAATCGAACGCGCCCCCAGCTTACCTTGAGCAACACACTCGATAATGGTTTTCGCGCCCATCTGCGCATCACCACCGGCAAAGACGCCGTAGCGGTCGGTCATAAAGTTAAACGGATTGGTCTCAATGGTGGTGCGTTTGCTCCATTTCACACCGGACTTCTCATCCAGCACATCCTTATCTGGATTCTGACCGAAGGCGGGAATGATGGTGTCACACTTGATGACAAAATCTGAACCAGGGATGGGAACAGGTCGGCGGCGACCACTGGCATCCGGCTCGCCCAGCTTATTCTTGATACATTCGATACCGGCTACCTTGCCATCCTCGACAATGACCTTCGTCTGCTGGACGTAGAACATCAACTCGGTGCCTTCTGCATCGGCATCTTCGATTTCTTCCGGCGTCGCGGTCATCTCTTTGATGGAGCGGCGATAGCCGGTATGCACTTTCGCGCCCAGGCGCAATGATGTGCGCGTGCAGTCAAAGGTGGTAAATCCACCGCCAAACACCACGACCTCGCGCCCTTCCTTAACGGGAACGGGCTTACCTTCAACCTTGTCAGCCAGGAAAGCGATGGCGTTGATGACGCCCTCCGCATCTTCGCCGGGAACGCTCAACGGGTTACTGGTCCAGGCACCAATGGCGAGGTAAACGGCATCGAAGCCCTGCGCGAACAGGTCATCAATAGTGAAGTCCACACCCAGTTTCACGTTTAATTGCAGGTCTACGCCCAAATCCCAGACGTGCTGGAGTTCGCGGTCCATCACGTCCTTTGGCAGGCGATACTCAGGAATGCCATAGCGCAGCATACCGCCAGGCTGCGGCTGCATCTCGAACACCTTACAATAATGGCCTCTCAATGCCAGGTAGTAGGCGCAGGTCAGGCCACCGGGGCCAGAGCCGACTATAGCGATTTTCTTGCCCGTTGACGGATCTTTCGGATAGGGATGCGGTGGATCGAGCAGGCAGGTCTCGGCGGCGTAGCCGTGCATACGGCAGATGGCGATTTCCTCTTCCACCAGCGCGCGGCGACAGGCTTTCTGGCAGGGCGCGGGACAGGTCAGGCCCAGGATATAGGGGAATGGCAGCACCTCTTTGACCAGGCGCGCCGCTTCCTTCATCGAACCTTTGGCGATCAGTTCAAGGTAGCCAGGAATGTCGATATGCGTCGGGCAATCTACCTGGCACGGCGGCTGGCAATAGGCGTTATGGTCTGACAGTAGCAATTCCAGGTTGGTGCGGCGAATGTGGAAAAGCTCATCCGACTTCGTTCGCACCACCATACCGGGCAGCGCTGAAATAGTACACGAAGGAAGCGGCTGGCTCACGCCCTCGATATGCACCAGGCACATACGACAGGTCGCCGCTGGCTCCAACTTTCCGTCATCACACATAGTGGGAATGTCGGTAATACCATTGTCATTCGCCACGCTCAGCAGGGTTTGATTCTCATACGCTGTCACAGTTTTCCCATCGATGGTCAGCGTAAAGCCGGGATGGCCGTTCTCGTTGCGCGGCATCACCGCCTGCGCATCATGCACAATGGGAGAGAGATTATCTCGGATTGATATTGCCATATATTACCTCTCGTAGGCACAGGACGCGAAAAATACGCCCCTACAGTTTCTAGGGCAAGACATGTTTTGTCACAAAACGATGCGCGCGCACGGGAATACAGGTGCCGGTCGGGCACTGCTGTTCCATGATGTGCATCTGGAAATGTTCGAGCCAGTAGAGTTTCGCCGTTTTGAGCGAGTTGGGCGCGTGTATGCCAAAGCCGCACAGCGAACCATCCGGGACATATCTGGCAAATTCATCCAGCACATCCAGGTCGTTATTGACGCCCAGATCGCTGATGATACCTTCCAGCAGGCCCGTGATGCGTTTCATACCGAGACGACACGGCACGCATTTGCCGCAGGACTCTTTGCTAAGATAGCGGCTGCGCTCCATCGCCCAGGCAACCATGCAGGTATTGGCCGGTAGCAATTCGATAATGCCGGAACCTACAATTACGCCGACTCCTTCCAGCGCGTCAAAATCGAAAGGGGTATCCAGCAGCGAGGGTGGTAACGCGCCGCCCTCAGCGCCACCCACGACGACCCCGCGCAATTCGCCCTCCGCCCGGTTATAGCCCGCGTGACGCAGTATTTCGCGCAGTGTCGCCCCGAATGGTACTTCCACCACGCGCGGCTCGCTATCAGGCACGTAATCGTAGACGGTCAGAACTTTGGTGCCGCTGGTTGTAGCCGTTCCCACACTCCTGAAAGCTTGCACTCCATCACGCATAATGACGGGAACGTTTGCCAGCGTCTCAATCGAGTTGACAACGGTGGGTCGATCCCACAGGCCAGCCTGTGCGGGATATGGCGGTCGCTGTTCGGGCATACCGCGCCGCCCTTTAATCATGGCGATTTGCACGGTCTCTTCGCCGCCCATGAAGCCAATATCGACGCCTACGACATTGATGGTGCAACTGAACTCTGTTCCTAAAATATCGCGTCCGACGAGGTTAGCGTCCAACGCTTCCTGCAAGGCTCGCTGCACCGAGGCTATCCCCTCAAGATAAAGGCTGCGTGTGAAAAGGTAGGCTTCCGCTGCGCCTACGGCATAGGCTGCCAGCACGATGCCCTCGATGACCTGGTGGGGGTTGCGCTCCAACAGGGTACGCGCGGCCCACGAACGCTCGTCGGCATCGTAGGCGTTACAGATTACATAGCGGGTGTCATCATCCTGCTGGCGCGCGAGACGCCACTTTTCCCCGGTCAGGCGACCAGCGCCGCCGCGCCCGCGCAATTGAGCGTCTTGCACCTGTTGGACAATCTGTTCGGGGGTCTGTTCGCGGATAGCTTTTTCCAGAGCCGCATAGCCCCCGGCGCGGCGGTATGCTTCGAGCGAGCGCATATCAGGCTCACCTCGCCGCCGTATTACACGATAAGTTGCATCAAATTCAGGCATTGGGCTGCCTCACATGATTAAGATTGCCATACACACCGCGCGTCGCGGGTGATAGGCCAAGTTCCGGTTGGTCGTCGCGCTTGATGCCCGTAGGGGCGGGAGCGGGTTTGAATTTGGGACTCATAGTGGCGATACCGAACAGATCGCTCAAGTCCACGCCGCGCGCCTGCACGATACGTTTGGCTGCCGGCAAGGGCAGGTAGCCATATATATCCATGACGGCATCCAGCAGCGAGGAGAGCGCCCCGGCCTCTTGCGACCAGTTCGCCAGCAGATCATCAATCTTGCTCAGGTCTATTTCTGGTTCCAGGTAATCTTTCACCGGCATAGACATGCAGGGGGCTATCGGCCTGTCATGATAGTCGATCGCGTATTCGGAATAGCGCTGCGTGTAGTAACCGGCTTTGGACGCGCCCGTAGCCGGAGGCATCTTGCGCGTACCAAACTTCTCGGCCCCCTCACGCACATACGAAACGAACCAGGGGCGCTGCTTCCAGACGTGCATCGGTTCAAATTCGATGGTAATGGCACGCGGCGGACAGGCTTTTTCGCAGAGCAGACAGGCTTCACACTTCAGATTATAATCGGTTTTCAGCCCTTCTTCCGCGATCAACTGGATCAGTCCACGACTGCGCGGGGGAAGCTTTGGCTTCTCATAGGGATAATATCGCGTTACTTTAGGCCGGAAGAGGTGGCTAAAGGTTAGCCCCATTCCGCTCAGGATTCCACGCATAGACTACACCTCTATTTCCTTCTCGCCACGTACTTTCAAGCCCTGTTTAGCGATTTTCTCGCGCAGCTTGAGGATGCCTTCGATCAACGCTTCAGGACGCGGCGGACAGCCAGGCACATATATATCCACCGGCACGATAGTATCGACACCCTGGACGGTATAGTAGCTATCATAAAATTCGCCGCCGGAGTTCGCGCACTGGCCCATGCTGAGGACCCATTTGGGATCGGGCATCTGCTCCCACAGCAGGCGCAGGCGCGGCCCCATCTTGACCGAAACCGTGCCGGCCACGATCATCAAATCGGCCTGGCGCGGGCTGGAACGGAACACCTCCGAGCCGAAGCGCGAGAGGTCGTAGTGCGCCTGCGCGCTCGCCATCATTTCAATAGCACAGCAGGCCAGGCCATAGCCAAGCGGCCAGACAGACTTTGAACGCGCCCAGTTCTGCGCCCATTGCAGCATGTCTATAAAGCTGGTAAGCTGAACTGGCAACTCCTGATCGCCAGGAGTGTACTCATGGGGGCCTTTTGCCATAACAATTGGCACAGGCTTGCGCGGCCCAGTGACGCGCTTGTTCCCATTGATGTTTGTATCGCTGCTCATAATGTAATAACTCCCATGCAAAGGTTTAGCAGCACCTGTTGCCCGGTTGATATATTCGCGGAGCGTAATATGAGAAAGGAGTCGGCGCTTTCCGTCTCCTAACCTGTCGTAA
>DASTKD010000450.1:0-5954 GCA_035716135.1 Ktedonobacteraceae bacterium | reverse complement strand
GACTGGAGTAAAACAGGTCGCATGAGCATCAATCTCCCCCGTTTCTCTGTGCCCTCGAAGTTCTATCCTTTTCATAACTCAACAATATACTTCGTCTCTCCCAACAAGTTGACAATACCCGCGCTAGCTACCTACTCTACGACAGGTCCATCGTCTCAAGCTGCTCAAACGCCAATCCTATGGATGGGCTGGATTTGGTTTGTTACGCCATCGTGTCCTTGCGCGGTCTGCTTGAGCTGAGCGCGGAAGATGACGCAGACCCTTAGTGTTATGTAAGGTACAACCGAGTGTTATGCATTTTTTGCATATTGCTCTAGTGGGGCAGTCTCTTGTAGGTAGCAGGTATTCATTCATTCGATAATTACTCCTTGTTGAAAAGAGTTGGTTTCTATGGTTGGTTGCTGTGACTTGCCAAGAGGAATACTTACAATTAGATTGATGAAATGGAACTTTTTGCCTATTTCCTACGTGTAGAAAGAAACATTTGAGGAATGGACACTTCCCCTCGGTCTAAAACAGAGGCATACAGCTGATAGAGCAAATGGGTGTAGAATGAACGCCTCTGGAAAAGAAGAAAACAGCAGAAGTTCTTTCAAAGAGGAAAGGAAGAAAAACACGATGACAACCACCAATGAATATTCAACCATGATCGCTGTTTTTGTGACTCGCGATCAAGCCAATCAGGCCATTGATAACTTGCGTCATACTGGATATGGCTATGATCAAATCAGGCTCGTCAATCAAGGAGCCAACAGCTTTGTCGAGAATATCAAAAGCTTGTTTACCGGCCAAACCATGACGAAAACAGACTCGGCTGATGACTGGATGAGAATAGGGGTACCAGAGCAGGATGCCCATCAATATCAAAGAGAACTGGATGCCGATCGCAGTATCGTGCTCATTAAATCCGTGAATAGCCCAGACCAGGCACTCAACATCCTGCGTCAGAGTGGGGCCTATGATCTGGCGTTTCGCTTTAGAAGCGAACCGCCGACGATGCCAGCGGGAGCCTATCAACCCAATGCGCAATCGGGAACCTATAATCCTCCCGTTGATCAAGGCCCCAACATGTCCACTGCGCAACCTGGAACCTACAATCCCCCTGTCGCTCAAAGTCCCATTATTCCCACCGCACAACCGGGAACCTCTAATCGTGAGATGCCAGCGGGAGCGCGTACGGCGAATATGCAGCCTGAAACCTCTGATCCCCTACAGCCTTAACACAGCACAAAGGCACATCAGGGGAAATCTTATCGAAGGGAAGTATCCCCCTTTCTTCCATGCGATCAGGGCGGCCTGCTGGCCGCCCTTTTGTTTGGAATTGCGTTCTTTGTAGGTTTTATTCTCATCGCTACCCATACTTCTCCTCTCCTGACGTGCTTCCTCGCCTTGATGGTCTTAGTAGGAGGGGGCCTTTTCTTTGTTAGCATGGGTATGTTGATGAAGCAGAAAAATGAGGAATGGCTGCAACAGTATGGTGAACCTCTTCAAGTGGCTGCCAGCGGCATTGAAGAACGCACTCAGCGCAGTGGGCAAGGAATCTCGAGATACTATTATGTTATCCTCAACTCGACTGGTTCCAATAACTGCATCTATACATTCGAGGGAAGACTGACAAAATCTCCAACCATGTATGAGCAGTATGCTCCTGGAACTATTCTCACTGTTTATATTGATCCTGATGATCCCTCATTCTATTTTGTGAAGGTATAGAAACGTTCATCTAAGAGCCTGTAAAAAATGTGGTCCAAACTAGTTGAATGTGGTAAGCTCATGAACATGACAACAAGAAAAACATACACCACTGATCTGAGTGACCAGGAATGGCAGATCATTGAGCCACTTCTGCCTGGACCAAAACATTTAGGTCGCAAAATCGAGTATTCTCGGAGGGAAATCCTCAATGCCATTTTCGCGTCTTTATCGGAATGGCTGCACGTGGCGGAATTTACCTGGCGATTTTCCACCCTATGGTATCGTTTCTTATTACTATCACACATGGCGACGCAGTGGGCATTGGCAATTGCTCAACGATACCCTGCGAACTCAATTGCGGTTAGTGGAAGGACGTGATCCTCAACCAAGTGCCGCTTGCCTGGATAGCCAAAGTGTCAAAACAGCCGAGATAGCAGGTGAACGAGGATATGATGCAGGTAAAAAAGTCAAAGGTCGCAAGCGCCATATTCTGGTGGATACTTTGGGGCTACTGCTCATTGTTGTGGTTCACGAGGCTTCGATTCAAGATCTGGATGGGGCCAAACTGGTGTTGACCAACGTTACAGGACGTTTGCCTCGCCTGGCTCATATTTGGGCTGATGGTGCTTATGCAGGTGAATTGCTTCAGTGGGTCAAAACAACTTGCCGATGTGCGCTGAAAATCGTCAAGCGTTCTGACAAACACCAAGGATTTCAAGTTTTACCACGTCGCTGGGTGGTGGAACGCACTTTTAGTTGGCTTGGGCGTTCACTCCGGTTGAGCAAGGACTATGAATATCTGCCGGAAAGTGAGGAGTGTTGGATCTATGCGGCCATGATTCGTCTTATGCTCGCTCGCTTAGCACAAAGCAGTTCCTGAGGACTTTACACACACCTTCTCAAATGCCTTTTTTCCCGGACATTACTTCAGACAAGCATTGTCTGAGCGAACCTATCAGCGGTGCCGTTTGATTGCCTTGTGGCATACCCGGCAGCCAGATAGGTGCAAGTGGCCCACGTTCGTTCAACAGCACTTCTGTGGTCGTCCACACCGCTAAGCCGGTGGTAGGAGCGAGTCTGGCCTGCGCCACCCGTTGTATCCGCTTCTCCTGGGCGATATCTGGCACGATGCACAAAAGCCGCGGCAACCTCGCCGACTCTCTCGCCCATTCACGCGTGGCGACATAGTGCGCATAGGAGCTAAACTTGATCGACAAATCACGCACATTCATGGTGCCGCGATCCCACTCCAACCAGAAACGCATCTGCTGCTGCCCCACAAGATAGGCAGCCTGGGCATCGGGCCTGAAATTGTACCACTGCTCCTGGACCCGGTAGCGTCGCTCACACGCCGCCCCCGTCTCCCACCAGCAGAGTGCCTGCCCCGCTTCCCGCTGTGCGGCCTGCGTCAGCCGTGCAAAGAAGCCATAGATGCCGGCATTGTGCCGCATACGCTGCAAGATCCCGGCTTCACTTCGCTGGACTGCGTTTGCGGTTTCCGGAACTTCTGTGCTCTCAGGCCAGGTTGCCATGTTGCGGAGATGGAGATGCTCGGCGGAGGCCAGCAGGCGCAACCCCCGACCACAGAGATGCCAGCGCTTCCCTGCCACTGTGGAGATCGGCTCAAGACAGCCCAGGCCATGGAGTTCAAACAAGGAGCGGCGCGCCGATGGCAGTCGCAGGCGAAGATCCGCCGCCAGTTCTTCAGCAGAGAGCAGCGGGTGTGCTAAAAGCACCCGCAGGATGCGCCACTGGCAAGGGGTCAGGCGCAGGCCCAGCAACGCGATCACCTCCTGTTCTTCCAGTGCATCCCCTGCGATACGCACGACGCGCTGGGCCAGGTCTCCCACAATGAGACGACCGAGACGCGTGGATGTCGCGCAGGAAACATCGGCCATGGGAGCGTTCGGCTGTGCTCGTGCGTCACTCTCCACTACCACCCCCTCTTCCTCCATGCGCAGCGAAGGGAGAAGCGCTGTGCGTGGCAGCGGCTTCAGGGGGTCCCGCAAATGACAGGGAAGATCAGAGGAGAGCGTGCGCCAGGGGAGTGACCAGGGATTCACGTGGGCACTTTCCGCCGACGAAAGACAGGCCACTGCACCGACCAGGGGCTCCAGGCGCAGTTTCAGTGTAGCCTCCTCGACCGCATGCTGCCAGTGCTCGCGCTGGCGTGGCGAGTTCGCCAGGACGAGTACCGGCGGCATGTGCTGATAGGACGACCAGCGTTCGGGGGACTCGCGCCAGCACAGCAAGCGTTCCAGCCTCAGGCGCATCACCCGCTCGTCGTCCAGTTCGGTACAGATGATGAACAGGCCGTACCACTGATCTAGCGTGCTGCCGTCCACTTGTGGTGCGCGAATGCAGAGAGCGACCGCCCCATCCACAAACAAGCGCGTTGTCTGCTCACGATAGAGGAAGTGGTGCGACACATCGCGCTGCCAGTCCCAGCGCACCAGTTGGGGCCGTCTCCCCCCGCTGGTCACCGCATCCGCTGCATGCGTGATCAGCCCGTTCACGACGTCCTGTAGCACGAAAAGAGTGGGGAGTCGCGGCAACAAGCGCAGTAAGCCTGCCTCATCGGCCTGCCAAAGACGGGCGAATTCGCGGGCCGGTCTCTGCTGGTGGCCCGCTAGCACGTGCAAGCCTGCATTGCTCAGGTGGTAGAGCCGCTTCCCCGCCCCCGGTGTCTTCGGGAGCACACTTTCGACCAGCCCATGCTCCTCGAGTGCTTGCACATGGCGATAGACCGTGGCGCGGCTCGCCCACCTGGCCACACCCACCACCAGGTCATCGACCCGTTGAAATGGATAGCGCAGCAACCAGTGCAAGAGCCGCCAATCAACATCGGCCAGAGACTCAGACAGCTTCGCCAGTGCCTGTACCGTGTGTTTGCTGCGTGTTGTCCGATGCCTCGCCCTGGTGGACTCATCCTCAGGCATCGGGGGCGTTCCTTCCCTCACTGCCTGCTCCGCGAGGGAGTTCACCTTCTCGCCTTTCGCCGTACATCAGGTGTAAGTGAGATGGAGGTGCTCCCACCTGCGGCTGATTGCGCCCACCGCTCCCACGCCTCTTGTGGCGGCGCACGCCCCCTCCCTCTTCTCCCGCATCATTGTCGCCCGCCGCTACTCCCGCTTCCACAATCGCGTCCTCCTCTTTCCCGTGCGCGACGCGCTGTGCGGCGGGCCCAGCGTTGTGCTGGCGCGTCCGCGTCTGCCGGATCAGGTCATCCACGTCGCCTGCGGGGCGCGCATCCCGCGCGCGACTGCGCAGGCGCACGAACTGCGCCCCTTCCTCGTCGGGATGCGGCGGCGCATCCAGGTCGAGCGAGAAGATGGGCAGGCGGTGGCCGTGCAGTGACAGCTTCACATAGCACTGGAAATCATCGAGGGTGGTCACCTCCTCCACGGCCATGCCGTCCAGCTCGTGCAGCAGGCGTGCATCTTCTCCGGCGATATGAAAGGCGAAGAGGTGGTCGATATTGGCCAACACCGTCGCCCGTAGGGTGCGGTCCAGCCGGTCCAGGTAGGCCAGCGATTGCGTGGCCAGGCCGAAACTGCCGCCGTACTTGCGCAATTCCGCCAGCATGCCCTGGTAGTTGGCACCGCGGTAGACCTGGAACTCATCGATGAGCACCAGGTAGCGCCGCCGCTGTTCCGGTGGCAGGATGGCCTGCTCCGCCATGGCCGCCTCGAAGAGGCCCAGCAGCACGGTGCCGACCAGTTCCGAGAGATCGGCCCCGACCACGCCGCTGGCCGTGCTGACCAGCAGCAGCTTTCCTGTGCGCACAACCTCCCGCAGGTCGACGGTCGAGCGCGGCTGACCCAGGATGCGCCGCGCCACGCGCGAACTGGCGAACTTGGAGAGTTTGGTGATCACCGAGGAGGTGATCTCGCGCTGCTGGTGCGCATCCATCGGCTCGTAGTAGTGCCGCCACCAGTCGAGGAGCAGGCTGTCACGCACCTGCTCCAGCACGGCGTGGCGGAAGCTGGCCTGGCGCAAGAGCGGCACCACATCCAGCAGCGTATACTGCCGGTCAGGCCCCTGAAAGGGATCTGTCTGGATGAACCGTTCGTTGGCGTCCGCCAGGGTCTTCAGCGCGTATTCGAGGACATTTTCCGTGCGCGAGCCGTAGCTCGCCTCCCACAGGTGTTCGGCAATGGTGATGAGGGTGTCGACCGCCTTATCGCGGTCACGGCCTGCCATATCCAGCGGATTGATGCCCACCGGATAGGCGGTAGTGGCAAGATCGACCAGCACCA
>DASTKD010000449.1:0-6631 GCA_035716135.1 Ktedonobacteraceae bacterium | reverse complement strand
GCATGATAACGGACTTTCTTGTATGTGCGACTAGATGGACAAATTTATTGCGTCCTCTGGCTTTCTTTCGTATGCACAAATTGTATGGTCTGGAGAGCATCCGTGTCAAACAGAGCGCTACTGACCCTTTGGTGGTTGGGGGTCTACGATGCGGATGGGAGCGACTTCTAGCTTGCTTTTGGATGTACTGGCAAGACGGCTTTTTCTGGCTTTTTGCGTTGCACGCAAGTAACGCAAGAGGCGTATAAAGAGATAGATTACAATCAGCAGGCCAAGCACTAAAAGCGAGAGGGTGCCGATAACATCGCCCACCGCTTCCCAACTCGCGCCAAAGGCAAAGCCGAGCAACAGTGGTAGCAACGCGCCTACCGTCTCGCCAGCAATGTCGAAGAGCAGAAAGTTGCGATACGGGTAGAGTTCTGTGCCGGCCAGCAAGTTGATGATGCCACCCAGGGCCGCTATCAGAAAGCGGCTGAGGAAGATGGCCCAGCCACCGTGCTTCTTGAAATAGAGGCGCGAGCGAGCAACGGAATCGGGCTTGAGAAAGCGCCTTCCCAGCCTGGAATGTTCCAGCCAGTTCACGCCTTTGCTGCCCCACAGCCGCCCAACAAGGTATCCCAGGTTATCACCCGCCACAGATGCGCTAATTGAGATGAGCGCGAGCCAGACGAGGTTAAATTGGCCGAGCGCCGCGAACGCGCCAGCCGCCAGCAGCACCAGCGCGATAGGAAGTGGTATACCAACGGCAGCGACGAAGATGAAGATCCAGAGCGCGGGATAGCCAAATGCTTCCATATTATTCAAAAGAGCCGTGAGGAAAACGCTCATGCTTTTTTCCTCACAGTCGGGGTTGGTGATGGCGTTTGTGGATGACGAGGGTCAGGAGTGTGACCGGCGTGCCGTTTGCGATAATTCAAAATCGCGCGTTGAATATCGCGGATCAGGCTATTCAGGGGGCGCTTGAAGCGGTCGGCCAGCGCGTGCAAAGGATAGTGGCGCGCCAGCTCACCGGGCGGAATGTGCAGCGATTCCTCCAGATAGCTTTCGGGAACATTATAGAAATGCGCGATAAAGGGAACGGTCATCCAGGAACGAATCGTGCTTACATCACCTGAGACCGCCAGCTTGTGATCTTGCTGAAACCTCTGGAAAGCCTGTACAGTCTGCACCGCGCAAAAAATGGTCAGGCCAAGCGCTATGCACAACAATATGGCGGTTCCAGCTAATTTTAGACGCGCATTCAATCTTGAACGCTCCTGCTAAACTTTGTATTGATAAAAGGACGCGATGAATCGCTTTCCTACTAGTCTGTCAAGCTTCATTGAACTTCTTTCGCTGTCATTCTGAGCGTAGCGAAGAATGACAGCCAGGACGGCTTCCTCAAGCTTGACGGAGTACTACTTGACGATGAGCGGACGCGATGAATCGCTTTCCTACTTGACGACGTATGAACTCTCCCATAGAATAACAGACATGGACAATTTAATGCAACCGCTTGAGGTGACGATCAAACGTATCGATAAGGACTTGCCGCTGCCTACCTATGCTACGGTGGGTTCGGTGGGCTTTGACCTGTTTTGCCGTGAAGATACGGAGATCGCGCCGCGCACAATTGAGCTGATACCGGGCAACGTCATTGTGCGTATCCCGCGGGACTACATGCTCATGATAGCGCTCAGGAGCAGCACGCCAGTACGCAAAGGTTTGCTCATTCCCAATGGACTCGGCATCATCGACCAGGATTATTGCGGCGAAGGCGACGAATTGAGAATACAGGTATTCAACTTCCGTGAGTCGGCGGTGCTTGTGAAGCGCGGTGAGCGTATTGCCCAGGGCATTTTTGTTCCCATCGCTCGCGTGACCTGGCATGAGGTTGATGAGATGGGCAAAGGCCGGGGCGGTTTTGGCAGTACAGGCGCATAAATGCCGGCAGGCACAGGAATAAGATGCAGCAAAATTATTACGATATTCTCGAGGTTTCACCCTCAGCGACGCTGGCGGAAATCAAACGTGCCTACCATCGCCTCGCGCGCCTGCACCATCCCGACCTGAATAAGCAGGCTCTCGATACTCACATCAAACGCCTCAACGAAGCCTACCAGGTGCTGCGCGATCTCCACAAACGCGCCGCCTACGACGAACAACTGGCCGAAGCGCAGCGTCAGGCCGCGCTGCTGGCAAAAGCCAAACGCGAAGCCGAAATGACCTGGACAGAGGGCTTATTCGGCTTCGTCAACGAATTGAAAAAAGGTCTCAAAGAGGAATAGAGCGATGGCATCTTACAATTACTGGGAAGGCGAACGAATCCGGTTGCGCGCTATCGAACCGGAAGACCAACCATTCTTCCATTCGTTTGACGAGGATTCCGAGGCGAACCTTAATAGCTGGCTGATCCATTTCCCCCGCTCGCAAGGTGGTGACAGGCGATGGTTTGAGAAGGCCCAGCTTGAGGAGCCGGAGAACGACGAGTATCGTCTGGTTATTGAGCTAAAAGAGCATGGAGCAATAGGCAGTATCAATACATTCGCCTGTGATAAACGTATGGGAACCTTCAAGTATGCCATAGCCATCGGGCGCGACTACTGGGGAAAAGGTTATGCGAAGGAAGCTATTCGCATTCTGCTGCGCTACTTTTTCGAGGAGTTGCGCTACCAGAAAGTGACGGTTAATGTCTATGCCTTCAACGAGCGTTCCATCAAATTGCTTGAATCGCTCGGCTTCCAGCACGAAGGCCGCCTGCGCCGTATGATCTATACTGGCGGCCAATTTCACGACGAGATTTACATGGGCATGACCCGCGAGGAATTCGCGGAAAAGATACGAACGTTGTAGGGACGCGATTTATCGCGTCCCTACAACGTTCGTAATTACCCGCACCGTATGATCGCTTGTAGCAGCAACAACATCTCCATTGGGCGACCATGCCACCGCGCGTACCCATTTTTTATGATTGTGATCGAGAGAGGACGCGATCCATCGCGTCCCTACATCCCGCCCGGTAGCCTTCCATACCTGCACGTTCATGTCATCGCCTCCTGAAACGATATGCTGACTGTCGGGCGACCAGGCCAGGCACTTTACCGCTTTTGTATGACCTCTATAGACGCGCATAGTTTTCCCTGTGGCGGCCTCCCACACCTGTATAGTATTGTCCTGCCCGCCTGATGCAATATATGTGCCGTCTGGCGACCATGCTGTTGTATATACCGGGCCGTTATGTCCCGTATATGTTTGTTTTATCTCGCCGGTAAAAGCGTCCCATTGCATGACGCTGCCATCAAAGCTGCATGTGGCGATATGGCTGCCATGCGGTTCCCATGCTGCCGCGAAGATGCGATACTGGCGTGTGTGCGTATAAAGCAATTTTCCTGTGAATGCTTCCCATACCTGGGCTGTGCTATCGCCATAGTCTCCACCGGAGACGATATGTTTTCCGTCAGGCGACCAGGCAAGGCCGCGCACAAAACGCGCGTGGCCGCGATATGTGGTGAGGGTGTTGCCGGTGTGGGTATCCCATACCTGGACAACGCCGGAAGTATCGCCAGAGGCAATGTATGTGCCATCGGGCGACCATGCGACCGACAGCAGGCTGCCCTGATGTTCGCGGTAAACGGTAATATCTTCGGTTTCAGTGTTGGATGGGTTGATGCGCCAGACACGCACTGTTGTATCGCGTGAGGCGGAGGCGAGCGTTGCGCCACCGGACGAGAAGGCCAGGGAGAAGATGTAATCGCTATGGCCTCGATAGATCAGGGGAGGCGTATTTGATGTATCTAGTGCATCTGTTGCCATCGGTTAATGCTCTCGCGGTCCCCCGGTCAGGAGGTTGATGGCATGGGGCAACACAGGCAGGATGCATTCGAGGCATTCTCGCACGGCTTTGGGGCTACCGGGGAGATTGACGATCAGCGTGCGTTTGCGCGTGCCAGCTACGCCGCGTGACAACATGCCGAAAGGGGTATGTTGCAGGCTGACGGCTCGCATAGCCTCGGCGATGCCGGGCGCTTCGCGGTCGATGACGGCCAGGGTGGCTTCTGGCGTAACATCGCGTGGTGCCAGCCCGGTGCCGCCGGTAGTCAGGATGAGGTTCAGGTGTTGCTCATTGCTCCATTCGATCAACGTACCCTCGATCAATTCGCGTTCGTCAGGGATGATAGCACCCGCGCTGATGACGGCATGAGGCATTTGTGTCACCATTGCGCGAATCGTTTCGCCACTGGTATCCTGGCGCGTGCCTGCCGCGCCGCCATCGCTGATCGTCAATACGCCGATGGTAATCATGCTTCCTCTATTCTCTGGCTGCCAGTTCGCGCATAATGGCTCCGATACGGCGGCGCGCGCCAAAGAGCCACACGGTATATTCGTCGGGCAGATCTTCCACTTCCACCTGGCACTGCATCTCATGCGCCAGTTTGCGCGCGATGAGCAACAGTTGCCCGCGCTCGGCCTCGTCGCGGCTGAACGTATTGAGCGCCAGCCTGCCCATGCGCTCGTCCTGGCTCAAGACAGCATTAATAACGGTGTTCAATTGATCCAGGCCAAAGATGACCTGTAGCGGCGGCGTTTCCGCTATTTGCTTTGTGGCTTCGGGTGAAAGACTATGATTGGTGTTGCCGTTGCCATTGCTTTCCGCGTCTTCATCCCCGACGATGGTATCGTAGGTCGTTTGCAGCCTGTCGAGAATGAGCAGACGCGCCTCCTCCGGCACATCGCCGCGCGGGTGGACAAACGCCAGCAGATTATGCGCGGGGTCGGAATAGATAAAAGGCTGTGAGTGGGCGATACGCCGCCCGCACGTCGGACAGGTGGACACATTCAACAAACCGGCTAATACGGTATATTGCAGCGACGGGTCTTTCGCCACATTCACATAGTCATAAATGGGGCTACTGAACTTCTCCCCACATGGGCAGCTAAAATTGTACTCAGTTGCGCGTGACATAAACTTGTTTCCAGAATGAACGATAGGTAAATTTCTGAGGAAAGTATACCATATAGAGAGTGACCGGGGCGAATGCCTGACAATTATCCACGTTTATTATTAAGTGAAAAATGGAGGTAGAAAGCCAAGAGGGCGACCGCAAGGGTCCCCACCCATCCACTCAACCACCCCCGCCCCTACTATGAACGGTGCCAAATGACCCGTATTCGTAGTCATTGTAAGGGCGGGGGAGGAGCGGATAGGGGTGGGGACCCTTGCGGTCGCCCTCGCGCCTAAAGATGCGGGTAATTGCCAGGGAATTGTGCTCACAAATTTGCTTACCTTCTCCTGCTCTTGCTCACCGCTTTCCTTGAGAAGCTGAACTCGATTCCCTGTTTTTTCATGAAGTCCTGGAAATGGGCGTAGAATTCCATGCGGTCCTGCTGGCTGATGACGGCGGCGGCATCGGCGGTTTCGATGGCGTAGGGGTAGCCGTTGCCAGCGATTACCTCGGCGCGTACCACGTCCATGACCGGCTCGAGCAGGCCGTCATCGAGCATCCAGCGCGGAAATTCCAGGCGCGCAGGCGGCTGCGTGGCGGTGGTTTTCAGGTAGCAGAAGGCTACGCTTTCGCGCTCGTCGCCATAGCCCTGCAGGACATCGCCGCGCGCGCAGATCATAGCGGGCGTGCGGTCGCCCCAGCGCATATGACCCTGCCAGAGCAGCGAGTCGTGAATCTTTTTGGTTTCGCGCAGCATGGGCTGTAGCTGAGCGCTGTCCAGGCGCAGCAGCATGGTAATCATGTCGCGCGCGTAGCTGGTGTCGATATAGCCGATCAGGGGGACGCGGCATTGCTCGGACGTTTTGAGCAGCGAGACGGCAGAGGCGATATAGCGTTCTCGGTAGGGACTGGGCATGGTCAGGGCAAAGGAGACCACCAGCGAGCCATCGAAGAAGACGACCGGGCTATAGGCGGCATCGCTGGCGCGGCGTTCGCGCGCGTAGTGTTCCATCTGGCTGACCAGCGTTTCGATTTCGAGCGTGTAGCGGCGCAGCGTGACCTGTATTTCTGAGTAAGGGTAGCTATCGGGGTCTTTATTTTCGGCGCGCGATTGCTCCATGATTTCGTCAGGGGAAAGCACCTCCATACGTACATCTTTGTTGTAGGGGCGTCCCTGCATGTGCGGGTTGGCGAAAAGTCCCACCTGGATCAGCGCGACCGGTATGGAGGCGTCGCGCCAGGGCAGCAACTGGCTGCCATCAACGGCGACGGTCGTAATGCCCTCGATGCATTCCGCCCACTGGCGCGCCTGCTCGTGATTGTCAAATTCGCGCCCGAAAGGGAAAAGCGGCCCGTGATAGTCGTCGTATGGCGCGTTGACCAGCCAGTTGTCGAACTCGATGCTGGGACGCGCACCCGCCGATTGCGCGCCCTCTTTGTCCGTCGGCAACTGGTATTCTAACTGCTCACCCGACGGGTAGCGCAAATACAGCGTTTCCAGCGCATAGCGATACGCCCTCAATTGATCGTTGAAAGCAGCGTTGTCGGCGCTGAACTGCCCATATTTGGCATTCAAAGCCGCCTGTAGTTTGCCTTTATGAAGCATATTTTCTCTTCCTAATATTCGCCTACCAGGGCAGAGCAGGGTCCCGGAGTCGTTCCATTTGTCATCCTGAGCGCAGCGAAGGATCTCTGTGATGCCAGCGAGA
>DASTKD010000448.1:0-3224 GCA_035716135.1 Ktedonobacteraceae bacterium | reverse complement strand
TAAATTATGGTGCCACCACCTGCAACCGCGCCTGCACTCCCAGAAAACGCGCAATATCCTGTACCTCAGCTTCCAATCCGGATTGTATTTCAGCAGCAAGTTCCTCGAATGGCTCTAGCACCACGTCCAGGCGGCTTTTCTGGCGCATGAGTTTCCAGGTTCCCAATGCCCGGCCATCAACAATTAAGGTTGGACTTACCATGCCTCCTCCGGCGTTGATGCGCTTTGCGTATTGAGGTGATACCACCAGGCCCCGGCTGCGGTAGCCGAGCAGGTAGGTATCAAAAGCCGGCAACAGGCGCACTATGGGAGCCTGCGCGGGAAACTCGTCCAGCCATGCGAGATGCGTCTTGAGCATCCAGGCGGGGCGACCTGCAACCTCTACTTCTGTAAGATCATCAGCAATACTTTTCCATGCCGCGCGTACCTCGCTCACCGGCAAGCCCGACCACGCGGCCAGGTCGTCCGGCTCTGCCGGGCCATAAGCCGCGAGATAGCGCTGGGCAAGTTCCGCACACGCCTGATCTCTGGAAAATGCAAGGGTTCGCGCGCCATTCTCTATCCAGTCATCGATGAGGACGTAGGTTGGCTTTGTGCCGCGATCAGGCCCCAGGCAAATCATGCCTTCAAGCGCGGCACGGAAAAGCAAATGGGGAGCAGCCTGTCCTTCCAGGCGAATCCCCGTCCGGGCAGCCAGTTGTTCGATGAGATCGGCCCTTGTAAGCGGCCCCTGATCGGCAAGGATGGCGCGTAGCGCGGCAATCCCTCTGATGCAGATATCTTCGTCCAATCCAAGCTCTGCTCGTCGCCTCAGATCGCCAGCCACGAAAACAGGTCCCAGCAGCGACAATAACCAGCCTAAATCTTCCGTAGCAAGCAGATGTAATGTGCCACGTTGACCCCATGTGCGTATGGTTGAACGCTCCTGCACGCGCGCCTGTTCGACATCAGCAGCTACTAATCCCGCACTACGCGCACGCACCGCTAGCGCAGCCGCATTCGCATCCTGCGCTTGAATACCGCACAGTTCCTTCACAATATGAGCAACATTATCCACTGATGGCGCAACGAGCCGTTGTGCGTGTAAACGGAGGAAGCGCACTTGATCGTTGGATAGGGCAAGGGTCATAGTTATCTTTCAATCAGTTCTGCTTGAATCGCGCCCCGATTCCCTATGATCGAGGTCAGTTTGTCGCGCACCTTTTCATAGGGCATAGTATCCACATCGGGGGCGAGATGCGCTACCCACTCGCCATTGGAGATGATCAGGTCGTAGTGATCGCGGCCTGGCTGGTCGCGGATACAGTTCCAGATGTCCTGTATGCGCATCACGTCGTCCGAGACGGAACGCTCATCCGCGCCGCTCAGTTGCAGGGTGATGCTCACCTGATAGCGCTTGCGGTTCATCTCTTCTTCAACGCCTTTGACCTCCTCAACGCTGTTACAGAGGATGCCAGGCACGTCGCGCCGCACCTGCACTTCGCCGCGCACAATCACCACTGTGTTTTCAGTCCACAATTCCGAGGTGTCCGCATAAAGCCGGGGGAAGACCGTCACTTCGATGGAGCCGTACATATCTTCCAGTTTGACCGCGCACATAGGGTCGCCTTTTTTCGTCATGATGCGGCGCGCTTCGGTGATGGTGCCGCCCAGCACAACCTTATGCTTTTCTAACTCTTCAGTGATCTCGGAGGTATTGTGCGTGATCTGTTCTTTCAAAAGATCGCCGAGGTAGGCCAGGGGATGTTTGGCGATATAGAGGCCGATCAACTCCCTTTCCCATTGCAACAGGACATTGTTATCAATCTCTTTTGCGTTTGAGTTGAGAGCGAACTCAAAGGCGTTCTGCACTTCTTCCATGTCACCGAACAGGCTGACCATGCCGCGTTCTCTGGCAGTGCGCTCATTTTTGCCGTGCTGCATGGCGCGTTCAACGGCGTCGAGCAACTGGTGGCGTTTGCCATCGGCCAGCGAGTCCATCGCGCCCGCTTTAATCAGTGTTTCAATCGCGCCCTTGCCCACGAATTTGGGGTCAACGCGCGTGCAGAAGTCCGCCAGCGATTTGAATGGGCCGCCCTCGTTGCGCGCGCGCGCAATCTCGCCGATGGGACCCTCGCCGATGCCCTTGATAGCCAGCAGGCCGAAGCGCACTCCGCCGCTCTCGACGGTGAAGCCCCGGTCGCTCTTGTTGACATCCGGCCCCAACGCTTCCACGCCCATGCGTTTGCACTCGGCGATGGCATTAGCGATCTTTTTGGCGTCCGAAGCCTCGGTAGTCATGGTAGCAGCCATGAATTCCGCCGTATAGTTCGCTTTCAGATAAGCTGTATAGAAGGCGACAACGGCATAACTGGCGGCATGAGCCTTGTTAAAACCATAGCCGCCAAACGGTTCGATAAGGGTGAACAGGGTCTGGGCATCCTCCTTTTTCACCCCATTATTGACACAACCCTTGACGAAATCTTCTCTATAACCCTCAACTTCGTGCATGATCTTTTTGCTCAGCACCTTGCGGAACTTGTTGGCCTTGCCCCAGGAGAAGCCGGCCAGTTCGACAGCAATGAACAACACCTGATCTTGATACACGATCACGCCATAGGATTCGTTCAGCCATTCCTCAAGGCGCGGATCAAGATAAGTAACTTTTTTGCGCCCATGTTTGGCGTCGATAAATTCAGGGATACTATCCATCGGGCCGGGGCGGTAGAGCGCAATCATTGCCATCACATCCTCGACGCGCGTGGGCTTGAGTTGCTTGATATACTCGCGCATCTTGGGACCTTCAAGCTGGAAGATACCCGTTGTCTCGCCGCTTGCCAGCAGTTCAAAGGCTTTCCGGCGCTTGTAATTCTGTTCCTCGTCGCCCTCAACCGGATCGAGCGGAACTTTCTCCAGGATAATATCTTCCTCGCGCGATTGTTTAATGAACTTGACGGCGTTATCCAGAATAGTCAGGTTGGACAGGCCCAGGAAGTCGAACTTGATGAGGCCAAGTTCTTCGAGGTGCGCCTGCTCGTACTGCGTGATGCGCCCCTTCGCGGGGTCTTTGGGATCGCGCATTTGCAGCGGCACGAAATGTTCCAGCGCTTCGTTCGCTACGATCACGCCCGCCGCGTGTACGCCCGTTGTGCGCACCGAGCCTTCCAGCTTCAGCGCCTGATCGATAATCTCTTGCGCCGGTTTGCTCTCTTTATACAGGTCTGCCAGTTCCCGCACGCTGTCCA
>DASTKD010000447.1:0-7443 GCA_035716135.1 Ktedonobacteraceae bacterium | reverse complement strand
TCTGGTGCAATCGAAGCTGTGACCTATGCGCTCATTGCGGAAGAACTGGCTTTCGGCGACGGCGCGCTGGCTATGAACGTGATCGGCTCCTTGATGGGGCCGCTCGCGGTCATGCTGGCCGGAAACGAGGAGCAGCAGCACGCTTATATCCCGCCATTTTGCGATGAACGCAGCGCGGCTACACAGCGCGGCAGCCTGGCCTTCGCGGAACGTAGCGGCGGCTATGAACTGGCCGATATTAGCGCCACCGCGCGTAAAGATGGCGATAGATATATCGTGAACGGTACGAAGCGCGATGTCCTGCATGGCGCGGAATCCAGTCCGCGCGTAGTATTGTTGCGCATGGAAGGCACGAATGGCTATAGTGGCCTGTGCGCTCTGCTCGTTCCCGCTCAAGCTGAGGGACTGCGCATACAGAACGATGCGCATAAACTCGGCTTGATGGCGGCACCCGGCGCGTCGTTTGACTTCAATAATACGGCCATATCCGCGAGTTGTATGCTGGGTGAGCCGGGCAATAGCGGCGTGATACGCGCGGCGACGCTCTACAACATCTTGCGAGCCAGCGTCGCCTGTGGTATGGCGCGCGCCGCCCTCGAATATGCCATGAACTATGCCAGGGAGCGTATCGCCTTCGGACGACCCATTGCCTCGTATCAGGGCATCGCCTTCATCGTGGCGGAAACGGCCATGAAACTTGACGCGGCCCGCCTGTATGTGTGGCGCGCGGCCACGGAGTGGGACGGCGATACCGAACTTGAGACGCTGGTAAGGGACGCTGAGGCGGCGCAACGCCAGGCGCTCAAGATGGCGAAGTCGGCTACTATCGACGCGATACAGGTTCTGGGTGGCGCGGGCTTTATCCAGGATCATCCCGTCGAAATGTGGGCGCGTAACGCGGCGGCAATGGAGTAAAGCACGATGATAGATTTTACCCTCAGTAAATCACAACAGGCGGCGCGCGATTATGCCCACCAGGTAGCTTTAGAGGAGATGCGCCCTATTTCCCTGGAATGCGAGCGCACGGAGAAGATTCCCGAATCGTTCTTCTGGAATATGCAGAAGCGTTACTGGGCGGGCGCGGCAGGACAGGCGCGCCAGCAGGATACGGGAGAAGAGGAACGCCAGCAGAACGTACTCTCCGTACTCGCGCAGGAGGAAATGGCATGGGGCGATGCCGCGCTCTCAACAGCTATTCCTGGGCCGGGACTGGCCGCACCGCCCATCCTGTCGCAGGGAACGCGCGAACAGCAGGCGCGCTTCCTCGGCCCCTATATGGATGGTCAACTTCACTGGGGCGCGCTGGCGCTGACGGAGCCGGGCATCGGTTCCGATGTGGCAGGCATGTCTACAACGGCGGTGCTGGATGGCGATGAATGGGTACTCAACGGCCACAAGCACTACATAACCAACGGCGCGCGCTCCGATATCGTCGTCACCTTCGCCACCATTGATAAAAGCCTGGGGCGCGAAGGTATTCGCCCGTTTGTGGTTCCCAAAGGCACTCCCGGCTTCGTCGTCGGGCGTATCGAAGAGAAGATGGGCCTGCGCGCCTCGCAGACCGCCGAACTGATCTTCGAGAATTGCCGCATTCCAAAAGAAAATCTGCTGGCTGGCCGCGAAAGCAGCAAAAAGGCTGGCTTTAAGGCCGCGATGGGAACGCTCGACGCGACCCGCCCGATGGTGGGTTCGCTGGCGGTCGGCATCGCGCGCGCCGCCTACGAGACGACCAGTGAATGGGTTTGCGAGGAGCTTCCAAAAGGATTTCACGCGCATAAGCGGCGCGTAATCGAGGATGAGTTGGAGGAACTGCGCCAGGAAATTGAGATGGCCCGTTTCCTGGTGTGGCGCGCCGCCTGGATGGCGGACCGTCGCATCCCCAACTCGAAGGAAGCTTCGATGAGCAAAGCTTACGCTGGCGCGTTGGTGATGAAAGTCACCGCAACAGGCGTGCGCATTACAGCGCCGGGCAAAAATACCGAACGCAAGCAGTTCCTTGCCAAGTGGTTCCGCGACGCAAAGGTCTTCGACATCTTCGAGGGTACCGCGCAGATACAGCGCCTGGTAATAGCGCGCCGCCTGTTCCCGGAGATCGATATCCCGTAAGAAGTGCGTAATGGACGATTGCCAGGGCCAGGAGGTGTTCACGGAAGCTCTACTGTCATCCTGAGCGCAGCGAAGGATCTCTCGCCGGATGGTGCAGATCCTTCGCTGCACTCAGGATGACAAAGTGAAGGATGATAGCAGACGGGGCGACTTCCAGGGCGTTTGCGTTATCGCTTGAACATAGATCCTTCTCGGCTGATGTGAACGCCTATGAGGGCCGGTATTCTGCTCCCGCCCTGGCTGGAGGGCAGGCCATCCATTAATTTTTCTGGCTGGCGATGGCCTCGTCCGGTTCGTCCTCGTCGACCAGCAGGTCATCGTCTGTTAGTTGTCGATTCAAGAGCGCAACGGCGCGGTTATCGCGCCTGGCCGGGCGGCGGCGTTCAATTATGTCGCGTTTGAAACGGTCTTGCCTGGCATCAGCACGTTTATCACGGAGCTTTCCTCTCACACATTCACCTCCTCTCTGTCTAAAGTTGTGTTGGTCTGATTGCAGACAGCAAGACATGAAACAAAAATACTAGACAAAATAATGAGGCATCCGGCGTAAAATGAGGAAATCATGAGGTTCAAAGCTGTTTAATCTTGCGTTGGAAACTAAACGACGTTCAATCTGGTAGAAGTGTACAGGCAGAGCTTAGAAAAGTCAAGGGTTTTGGGGCGCAATGAAGAAATTTCATCATACTTTCATAAATCTAAACTATACTCTATGCAGAAAATAACCTCTGGAGAGTAGACGATGCGCATTCTTGTTGCTGAAGATGATCCGTACCTGGGCCCAAGTTTGAAAAAAGGGCTGGAGGAAAGCCATTATGCCGTTGACCTGGTAGCTGACGGGGAGGAGGCATTGTCGGTTAGCCTGGCCGTTCCTTATAATCTGATTATCCTGGATATTTTGCTGCCACTCATGGATGGCTTTGAGGTATGCAAGCGACTGCGCGATCAAAAACGTATGACGCCCATCCTGTTTCTGTCGGCATTGAGTGGGCTGGATCATCGCGTCTCTGGATTAGATATCGGGGGCGATGATTACCTGACCAAGCCGTTCGCTTTTCGTGAACTGGAAGCGCGGGTGCGCGCGTTGCTACGGCGCGAAGGTCCCTCGAAAAGCAGTGTGCTGAGCTTTGAGCATATAACGCTGGATACGCTTTCGCACGAAGTGCGGCGCGGGGAGCGCGAGATTATCCTGACCGGCAAGGAGTATATTTTGCTAGAACTGTTGATGCGCCATCCGGGGCAGGTTCTCAGCAGGGGCATGATTACTGAACATATGTGGAACGTTGACGCTGACCATCTTTCAAACGTGATCGATGTCTATATCCGCTACCTGCGCCGCAAACTGTGCGAGGGCGGCGAGCCGGATGTCATTCACACCATCCGGGGCTTCGGCTACCAACTCAAGGAACCCTGATATGAGCAAGCTCTGGCACCGCTTCTGGCCTCTGAATATTCGTTCGCAAATGACGTTGTGGTATTTTCTGATCTTTGCCATTCTGATCTTCCTGTTTGGCGCGGTCTTCTATTTCAACCTGCAAACTTCGCTGGAAACCAATATAGACACGGAACTTCAATCACACGCGCAGGCGATTTCCAACGGCATCAACGAGGAAAATGGCACCATCGCCGTTCAGGACGTTACAGGCGTGTTGCCCGGCCTGATTGACCCGGATGCAGGGGCAGATACGCCCGTACCCACGTCAACTCCGCCCTCCACTCTGGTTCCTCGTGAAGCTGCGGGCGATGTTGATATTGCCCCGCTGGTGCGCATCCTTAATAACAAAGGCGAGGCCGTCTATATGTCGCCTGCTTTTGGCAAACTCAAGGTGCCGGCCATAAGCGTGACGCAGCCATTGCACGGAGCGGCCTGGACCGGTACGGTTACAGCCACCAACGGGGAGATGGTACGCATTTATAGTTTGCCTCGCCTTGATAATGGCCGTGTCTATGCCGTCGTGCAGGTAGGTGAGTCCCTGCTCTCGCTCGGTACGACACTGCGCAGCGTCGTGATCGAACTGCTCGCGATCGGTATTTGTGTGCTGTTGCTCAGTTTTTTGGGCAGCTACTGGCTGGCAGTGCGTTCGTTCGCGCCGGTTGAGAAGATGACCAGTATTGCGCGGCGCATCGAAGTGGGGGATTTGCATGAACGGGTGCCGGTGCCGCGCACGCAGGACGAGCTACAAAAGCTGGCAATGACGTTCAATGAAATGATCGAACGATTGGAGAAATCCTTCACGCGCCAGCGGCGCTTCGTCGCCGATGCCTCGCACGAACTGCGCACGCCCGTAGCGGCCATTCGCAGCATGACCGACGTGACGCTGG
The DNA here is from genome assembly GCA_035716135.1 of Ktedonobacteraceae bacterium. Lineage (GTDB taxonomy): Bacteria > Chloroflexota > Ktedonobacteria > Ktedonobacterales > Ktedonobacteraceae > CF-113. The sequence continues at coordinate 3,018 of DASTKD010000447.1, read as the reverse complement.
CAAGCAGCGCCGCCGTGACACCGGACGAATACAGGATCGTGCTACACGATGTCAATGTGGAAGCTGAGCGGTTAGGACACTTGATCGGTGATTTATTAGCGCTGGCGCGTGTCGATGAGAACCAGATGCCGCTTGAACGTGAAGCTGTGCGACTTGATCTGCTCGTCTTCGATGTTGCTGCTACGATGGAACTGCTGGCAACTGAAAAGAACATTACCCTGACGGTTGAGGCCAGTGAACCTGCGACCGTGCTGGGTGACGAGGCGCGACTGATCCAGGTTATCATGAATCTGATCGATAATGCCATCAACTATACCAATGCTGGCGGAAATATCGCCTTACAGGTTCATGTTAAAGGCGAAAATGTCTATCTCAAGGTGAGCGATACGGGTATCGGCATCAAGCCGGAACATCTCGAGCATATCTTTGAGCGTTTCTACCGCGTAGACCCTGCGCGTTCGCGCGCGGCTGGCGGCAGCGGCCTGGGGCTGCCTATTGTGGACTGGGTCGTACATGCTCACAATGGGACGATCTCGGTGGTCACTGAGCCTGGACAGGGAACGACTTTCATGGTGCAATTGCCGCTCGCGCCTCAAAGTAGTCAATCAAACTGACGGCAGATTTTACAAATTCCTTACAATTGGCGGCGGTTCTTCATCATTTCCTAATGAAATCCTGCTATACTCAGGGCAATTACTGGACTATGCCTGGAGCGCCGGAAGCGTAAATGGCGGTCATGCAGGGTATATTCGTATGAATAGTATGCAATCACGAACCAGGGATTGATATTTATGAAACAAACCGGAAATACAAGGGGCAAATCTGTTCTGCCTCCCGTCCCACCATCTCATATAAACACACAATCGGCTATTTCCAATGCGGCTCCTGCTCTCGCTGCGTCGCGCTGGTGGACGAAAGCTACTCCTCTGGAATGGGCGCTCTTGCCACTGCGCCTCTTTCTTGGTGTGACCTTTGTGTATGCAGGCATCCAGAAAGTGACCGATCCACAATTTTTTAATCCGAGATCACCGGGTTATATCGGCAACCAGATTATCGGTTTCGCGCACGGCTCGCCCATTCACAATTTCCTGATGAACATCGTGTTGCCGCATTCACATGTGTTTGGTATAGCAATCATCCTGGGTGAAATAGCCATCGGTCTGGGTACCCTGCTTGGTTTCCTTTTGCGGCCAGCTGCTCTCTTTGGGATGTTGCTCAGTCTAATGTTTTTCCTCTCGGCAAGCTGGCATGTCTACCCCTATTTCTATGGCGCGGATATCGTCTTCGTTTTTGCCTGGATTACGTTGCTGCTGGCCGGGCCGTTGCATAGCGCCCTGCCCTCGCTCGACGGTCTGCTCATGCCGCGCTACTTGAATAGTCTCCTACCGGAGTCGCGGGTGAGAGTTGGGCGCATCTCGCTCGTGCTGCTCGGCGTCGGCAACCCGCCTGAAATTGCTCAGCCCGGCATGGCTTTCCATGGACAGGGAAGTCAGGGCGCTCGCCCCGGCGCAACACAGGCCCCTGTATATAACAGCAATGTGAGCGGCTACCCGCAGGGTGTGCCATACCAGGTGATGCACAATCAGGGCGTGCGCTACCCGCAGGGTATGGCGCAACGGCAGCAGCCGAGCTACAAGGCGCAAATCGCGGCGCAGCGACGCTCAATGGAAAACCGGCGCAACTTCCTGTGGGGCATCGTGGCGGGCGGCCTGGGTATGCTCGGCATTACAGTGGCCGCGAAAGTCTTACGTGTCGGCGATGATACCTCAACAGCAGTGCAGACCGGCGGCGATAACAGTGGAACAACCGGTGGCGGGACGACCACGCAAACGACGCCCGGCGCGGGTTCTGGCACCACGACGGGTACGGGTTCATCAAATGCCATTGCCCAGGTGAGCGCCGTCCCTAAGAATAGCGCCGTCTCCTTCACTATTCCCTCCAATAATGATCCCGGCGTCCTGATTCACCTGAACAACGACAAATTTGTCTGTTTTGACGCCACCTGCACCCACGCCGGTTGCCCGGTGCAGTTCGATTCGACCACCTCCTACCTGATCTGTCCATGTCACGGCGCGGAATTCGACCCCGCCAACAACGCCGCCGTCGTCGCAGGCCCCACCAACACACCATTGACCAGCGTTCCAATCAACATCAACAACTCGACCGGAGCGATTACGCTCCAGTAGGGGCGGGGGTGGTGTCGATGGGTGGCAGGGACGCTTGCGTCGCCCGCGTTCTTACGGAATCTACCTACCAATCATTGCAAAGAGATCTAAGAGTGAGCATAAATGCATGGACGAAGAAACATTCAACATGATGGCGCAAAAGCGCATCGTTTACCAGATTCCGGGCATGGAACAGGTGAAGGTTCGCAAAGATATTACCTACAAAACGGTGGATGGGTATGTATTGGGCATGGATGTCTACTACCCACCTGACGTACTGGAGAAAGCCACGCTTCCGGCTATTATACTGGTATCAGGTGAGCTTCCACCAGAATTCACTTTAAGGAGCAAGGATACAGGGGTCTATGTCTCGTATGGAGAGTTGATCGCCGCATCCGGGCTGATCGCGGTCACGTTTAATCATCGCTCATTGGAAGGCTATAGCAAGCTGCGCGAAGTTGGCAGCGATGTTGATGATCTCGTCGCCTATGTGCGCGAACACGCGACTCCTCTGAATATCGATGCTGACAGGTTGTGTATCTGGGCGTTTTCCTCCGGCTCTATCTACGGGCTGCGTACTGCCATGCGTGGCGCACCTGATTATGTGCGCTGTATTGTTGCCTATTATGGTGGCATGAGCATTTTGAATAAGGCATATTTTACTTATGCAGAAGATGAAGGAGAGCTTATACGGGAGTTCTCACCTGTAACGTATTTGCGAGAGGCTTCTGAAAGCATTGCGCCGCTTTTTATAGCGAAAGCCGGGCTGGACAGGCCCTGGTTGAACGAATCAATCGATGAATGTGTTCAGGAAGCCAGCGCGCGCAACATTCCCATCACTTTTCTGAATCAT
>DASTKD010000446.1:0-5792 GCA_035716135.1 Ktedonobacteraceae bacterium | reverse complement strand
CACTCGCACTGTAAGAGATTAGCTATCCCAGTTTTGGCCGTCGGGACTCTCCGAGGCGCGTGTAGGATCGTAGGACGTTCTCTCATCGGACCTGCCCAGGGCGGTCTCGTTTGTAGGAGTATCGATGCCTGTAATGGACGGGTCGTTGATGATGTCCTTATCCATGATCGGGCGATTGATCTCCCTGCCACTATTAGTGACGGTTTCCTGCATTGTGGCATTCTGGCGGTCTGTCGTCTTCCCCTTCGCAGTCGCGCTATCCTCATGGAACAGGTAGTTGGACGATGTGGGATCGAGCGCGCCCTGTGGCGATTGATCCACCATGCGCGCGAAATTGTCCAGGTCGTGCTGCAAGCTGCTTTCAAAACTGCTGCCCGCGCCTAACCCTTCACCAACATCGCCCAGCACTCCGGCAGGCGGGTTGTAGGCAACGTCAACGTCTACCTTCGTCATCATCGGGCCAACTGTTTGAAAGATTACTCGCCCCCTGTTCTCCAGGCCGTTATAAGACCGCCAACCGATCTGGCGATTCTCAGCCCAATGCTCGTTTATGGCGTCCCATTCGTGACGACCAACCACATTGGCTACCCAGTGGCTATGCTGCTCATCGTAGTAGGTGACTTCGTTCACAAAGCTCATAAACTTGGGAAAGTCATTGAAGTGGGTGAAAAGGCTGTACACCTGGTTAATAGGCGCGTTTATTGTCACTGAAGCATGGTGTTCTTTCAGGTTTTGGGTCATATTCTGGTTCTGTGTCATACTCTATCCTTTCTTGCACTCGCATGTGTTCTCTAGCTTCAAGTTGAGGTCTACTCAACCAGCCAGTTCTACGAGTGTTCTGGCTGTTTTTCCATTTCACAACACTACTAGCGTAACATAAGCCAACACTTCAGGTCAACTATATAAGCGCATCAGTAGATTGAAAATCACGATCTCTAACACTATTCTAAAGTTTTAATCTCTGCTTCTAACGCGATTCTAATAATTATAATTGAGAAGTTTGTGACACATGTTCATTGTGCCGTTCCGCGCATTTTTGATATGATATACTTGGGTAGTTTTTTGTGTGCAACCAAAGGAGCAAGACATGGCCGTAGTGCATCTGTCCGAAGATGAACAGACGATGATAGAAACTATTCGTGAGATTGCCCGCGAGCGGGTAGCGCCACGCGCGGCGGAGATCGATCACACGGGAGAATTCCCCTGGGATATGAAAGAATTGCTGGCTCAGCAGGGTATTCTGGGGATGCCATTCCCCGTGGAATACGAGGGCATCGGCTCCAGCGAACTGGCGGTAGTGATGGCGATTGAGGAGCTTGCCCGCCACTGTGCCACCACCAGTTTGATCCTGGCGGTGCAGCAGCTGGGTTCGCTGCCGATCTTGCTGGGAGGAAATCACGAGCAGAAAAGCAAGTATATCCCGCCTCTGGCAAGTGGCGAATGGACGGCAGCTTTTGGGCTGACCGAGGCCGGTTCTGGTTCAGACGCGGCGGCCATGCAGACGGTAGCGGTACGCAAAGGCGATAAGTACATCCTCAACGGCTCCAAACGCTTCATCACTAACGGTGGTCTGGCGCAGGTCAATACCATCTTCGCGCTGACCGATACGACGGTTGGCACGCGCGGCATCAGCGCCTTTATTGTGGAGAGAGATTTTCCTGGCTTTTCGGTGGGGCGCATCGAGGATAAAATGGGCATCAAGGGGTCGCAAACGGCTGAACTGATCTTCACCGATTGCGAAGTCCCGGTGGAGAACCTGCTAAGCCGCGAGGGTGACGGCTTCAAGATCGCCATGATGACGCTGGACCGCACGCGGCCCGGTATTGGCGCGCAGGCGTTGGGCATAGCGCAGGGCGCGCTCGACCTGGCGGTCTCGTACTCGAAGCAGCGCAAGCAGTTCGGCAAGCCTATCGCCGATAATCAGGGCATCCAGTTCATGCTGGCGGATATGGCAACCAAAGTAGAGGCGTCGCGTCTGCTGATCTACAATGTGGCGGAGATGATTGATCGCGGTGACAAGCATTTCAGCAAATACTCGTCGATGGCGAAGATGTTCGCCTCGGACTCCGCTATGGAAGTGACCAACGATGCCATCCAGATTCTGGGCGGGTACGGGTATATGAAGGAATATCCAGCCGAGCGCATGATGCGCGACGCCAAAATCACCCAGATTTACGAGGGAACCAACCAGATACAACGCCTGGTGATTGCCCGCGATTTGATAATGAACGGTTAAAAAAGGTAGTAGCCTGTGCGTGAGATTACCATTTTTAGCGGATTGGCGCATAAAGAACTGGCGCAAGAGGTTTGCCAGTTTTTAGATGTGCCGTTGTGCAAATGCACCATTCGTCATTTCAGCAACGACTGTTTGTATGTGCAACTCAACGCCAACTGCCGGGAAGCAGATGTCTTTCTGATCCAGCCTCTGGTGCCGCCGGTACAGGAAAATCTGATGGAATTGCTGTTCATGCTCGATGCGGTGCGTGGCGCATCGGCAGCGCGCGTGACGGCAGTGATTCCTTACTATTCGTATGCGCGTTCGGATAAAAAAGACGAGCCGCGTATCTCAATCGCGGGCAGGCTGGTGGCTGACCTGCTGACAACGGCGGGAGCCAATCGCGTGCTGACCATGACGCTGCACTCGCCGCAGGTGCATGGCTTCTTCAGCGTACCAACCGATCATCTCAATGCCCTCAATGTGCTGGCGAACCATTTTCGCAAGCGCGATCTGCGCAATACGATAGTGGTCTCGCCCGACCTGGGCCATGCCAGATCGGCTACGCACTTCGCGCGTTTGTTAAGATTGCCCGTCGCGGCTGGCAGTAAGCAGCGTTTGAGCGACGAAAAAGTGGTGATCGAGGCCATCGTGGGCGATGTAGATGGCAAGAACGCCATTGTTCTCGATGACGAAATCGCCAACGGCGGCACCATCATCGAGATTATCGAGCGTTTGCGCGAACATAATGTCGGGCATATCTCAGTGGCCTGTACGCATGGGCTTTTCACCGGCAACGCTCTGGAACGCTTAAACGCTCAACCAGATATTGTGGAGATTGTGACCACCAACACGGTCCCCATCCCGCCAGAGAAACGCCCGCCCAATATGACCGTGTTATCCGTCGCGCCCCTCATCGCCGAGACGATTCGCCGCATCCACAACGGCGAATCGGTGAGCAGCCTGTTTGCCGACACAATGTAACCTTGATGGGTCTGGCGATTTTCTTTGGTCGAACTTTTCCCGGCCCCTTTCTTGTGGGAGAAAAGTAAGTGAGAGGCACGAAGGCGACCGCGAGGGTCGCCTCTACTATGACCACGAAGTGCCTCTCCAGACTCGTTCATAGTAGAGGCGACCCTCGCGGTCGCCTTTCCCATGACGCTGCCATTATAGCCTGAGAAATTGCTCCATACTATAGCGTCGATAGTTATGCTCGCATGGTGGCCCATCCGCCACGTCGAGCGTACCCCCGGTCAAATCGATGATGATGGAAGCGATGCTCTCGCCCTGCTCGATGAATGCCCATTCAGCATCGTTGTGCAGACAGATGCTATTGGGAGAGGTGGTGTGATCGGCAAGCATGGCGCGTAGATCGCTTTCGGCGAGGGGATGCGATTGCGCCATTATTTGCATACGGCTGTCGCGTTCGCGTGTCTCTGGATATTCGCGGACATAGCGGTCGCACGCGGAAAGGACGGGATTCGTGCAGTGGTTGGTGTGCGTCAATATACCATGCTCCGGGCGATGCACCCATTGACCGGCGGGAGTAGCTTCCACATCCGCGATTGCGCCGCTGCGGTCTGCCAGCATATGATTGCATGATGTGCAGCGCGGCGTATCGCCAATCAGCGCGATAGCCTCATCAACATTGTGGCACTCTTCCAGCACACGCCGCAAAATGATGTGCATGGGTGCGGCAGGACCACCGGAATCGCTATCCGAGCGCAGCAGGTTAATACACATTGCCAGGCCAGCATCGTTGATGCCGATTTTCCCGACAATTCCGGCCTCGGTCAGCGTGAGTACTTCGGGGCCATCGTCGTGCCTTATGAGCCACAACACCAGCGTTCCTGCCAGCGAGGGGTGCCAGTCCCAGTTCTGCGCCACGCGCGTATGCCCATCGGCTGAAACCGCCGCGCTGACGGCGATAGATGTGCATTCAGGCCGGTGGGTCACGCCATACATCAGTTCGGTGCGCGCGTTAATGGCTACGATTTCGCGTACATCGCATTGCGCCCCCTCCGCGATGCCGCGTATCTCCTCCATCAAATGGGGAGCAAAACTCTCAATGGCGGGCATGAAGCGTTCGGCCTGCTCAAACACCGCCTCACGTCCCAGCCCGGCGAAGTTCTCAAAAATCCGCATATAGGCGCTGACCGTGTGCCGCACGCGCTCTTTTTCGCTGCGCCCCAGGTACAGGCCGCGCGCGAACGGTTCGCCTTCGCTGATAACAATCGGGATGTGCCGCTCCATGTATGTTTCCTTAACTTTTACATCTTTGCCAGAAGTTCCGCCAGCCGATCATAGGTCTCGTTAAGTCCTTCCTCCATGCCGCTCTGGAGCGTTCCATCGCGGTCGGCGACCGACTGGAAGACTGATTGAACGGTGAGCCTGGTTCTGCCTCCGGGCAGTTCCTCAAGTTTCATCGTCTCCAGAGTCACATGTCCTGTCTCCGGCAACCCTTCAAATTCAAAGGTATCAATGACTCGCTCAGGCGCAAGTATTTCATGATACACGCCGTGAAAGGCGTATTCGTTTCCTTCCGCGTCTCGATTGATGAAGCGCCATTGACCGCCCGGCCTCACGTCCATCCTGTCAACTTCGGTTGAAAGGTATCTCGGCCCCCACCATTGCGATATGAGATTTGGGTTCATACATACCTTAAAAACCAGCTCTCGCGGAGCGTCGAATTCGCGCGTGATAAGCACTTCCTGTTTTCCCGGTTCCGCAAAAACAGTCGTTTTGTTTGCCGTCATAGTGTTACTCATCTCCCTTCAATTTTTCACGTTCGAGAACTGTATCCAGGGCGTCATATCGCTCGCTCCACCTCTGCTTCGTTTGCATAACCCAGTCTTCAAATTGGGATAGCGCCTGTGGATTGAGGCGGTACACGCGCTTTTGCGCCCGTTTTTCCATCTCCACTAAGTGTGCTTCACGCAAGACTTTGAGATGTTGTGAGACCGCCTGGGGGCTGACAGGAAATTGCTCGTAGATGGCAGTCGCCGGTAACTCACCGCAGTCGGCGAGTATTTCTAAAATGTTTCTTCTTGTCGGGTCTGCAAGTGCCACAAACATATCCATAAGACAATTATAAAACCTTTTCTTAATTAAGTCAATGCTTGAATTAGGCTAACCAGACTCTCCTCTTGTCATCCTGAGCGCAGCGAAGGATCTGCGCTCTACTCGAATGGCCCAGTCATAGTCAATTTCTCCATTGACAACCCCGTGGCGCATTCTTATACTTCACAATAAGAGCAGATCAGCTTTGTCTGCCCGGTTCTTGTTTATTGGTGGCATTGTGGCTGCCAGTGTTTCAACTTAACCCTCCATGCGCGTATTCCACCGTCTTCTCAACTGGCATGTGGGTTTTCAACGTCTGGCTACCATGACGATTACCACCAGTTTGACTCGCCTGTATTTTTTACAAGGGGGAAGCTTTCATGAAGAAGACACTTATCCTCTGCGCAACGCTCGCGCTCGCGGTTGGCATCTTCGCGGGCATGATGTTCGCCAACCTGCTGCGCAGCAGTCCCTCCGCCAGCGCCAATGGCGTCACAACGGTGCATGTCGTTGAACA
>DASTKD010000445.1:0-3399 GCA_035716135.1 Ktedonobacteraceae bacterium | reverse complement strand
AGAATCACATCGCGGATGGACTCCTGATCGGTCATAAGCATAACCAGGCGATCAATGCCGATGCCCAGACCGCCGGTGGGTGGCATACCGATTTCCAGCGCCTCCAGGTAGTCCTCGTCGAGTACCTGCGCCTCATCGTCGCCCTGGGCGATCTGGCGCATCTGATCCTCGAAGCGCGCCCGCTGATCGAGCGGGTCATTTAGCTCCGTGAAAGCGTTGCCCAGCTCCAGCCCGCCAACAAAGGGCTGGAAGCGATCGGTCAGGCCGGGTATCTCGCTGTGCTTTTTGGCGAGCGGCGAGATGTCGATAGGGTAGTCCGTCAGGAATAACGCCTGGCGCAGCGCCGGTATGCCTTTGCGCAGCATGACACTCTTGAGGTCGTCGATCAGGCGACCACGTCCCGCCTTTGGATCGGCTTCGTAGCCCTGCGCGCGCATCTCTGCTGCCAGACCCTCGCGTGTGGGAAAGCGGTTCACGTCGATGCCGGTAAATTCGGCGATGGCGTCGAGCAGGCGGATGCGCGGCCAGGGCGGCGTCAGGTCGATCTCCGTACCCTGGTAGATGATGCGCGGGGAGCCTTTGACCTCGATAGCGATACTACAGACCATCTCTTCGACCAGCTTCATAATATCATTGTAATCAGCATAAGCCTGGTAGCATTCCATCATGGTAAATTCTGGATTATGTGTGCGATCTATGCCTTCATTACGGAAATCACGTCCAATTTCATAGACCCGTTCAAACCCGCCCACAATCAGTCTTTTGAGATAGAGTTCGACCGCGATACGCAGGTAGAAATTCCGGTCAAGCGTATTGTGATGGGTAATAAATGGGCGAGCCGTCGCGCCCCCGTAAAGCGGCTGCAAGGTGGGTGTCTCGACCTCGATGAAGCCCTGTCCATCCAGGTAATGGCGCATGGCCTTAATGGTGCGGCTGCGCGTTACGAATATGTTACGCGCCTCTTCGCCATTGGCGATCAGGTCAAGATAACGCTTGCGCTGGCGTATCTCCACGTCTTCCAGCCCATGATACTTCTCAGGCAGAGGACGCAGGCCCTTTGCCAGGATGTGGTATTCATGGATGTGCAGGGTGCGTTCGCCTGTGCGCGTCATGAAAAGATGGCCGCGCGCTGAGATGAAATCGCCAACATCGAGCAGCTTGATGGTCTTGTACGCCTCTTCTCCCAGATCGTTGATGCGGAAGAAGATTTGCATACGTCCTGTGCCATCTTCGATTTGCGCGAAAGCAGCCTTGCCCATGTCGCGCATCAATCGTAGTCGTCCGGTTATGGTAAAATCTCCGTTTTCGCCCTGCCATTCATCGAAATGTGCGAGTACGTCCGCGATAGTATGTGTGCGCTCTACGGTGTTGGGGTAAGGGTTGATGCCCTTTTCCCGTATGGCGTGCAGCCGTTGTAGACGCGCTTCTCGTTCATCTGCCATAGATTTCCTTTTGCTCCTCCAAATTCGTGAAACACATTGTAACATTGTTCGAAGCATTTTGTCACCAGTTCCACCGGTCGCGGCACACACAAAAAAAGACTTGCGGCCTGGGGTGGGCCACAAGTCCTGGGTGCTGTTATTGCCTGGAAGGGTTACTCAATGTTGTAGATGGTATACTCTTTCACTCCGCCAGGGGTCGAGACAATCACCATATCGCCTACTTTGTGGCCCAGCAGCGCTTTACCAACCGGTGATTCGTTGGAGATCAGCCCTGCCGCCGGTTTAGCCTCGAATGCGCCCACAAGCGTATAGCGATACTCGCGTCCGTCGGGGGTGCGCAGTTGCGCGACGGAACCCAGTGATACCTCGTTGGTACGTGATTTGCTGATGGGCCTGGCAGTAGCAATCAACTGCTCAAGCTCCATAATGCGTCCCTCGAGACGCGCCTGCTCATTCTTGGCGTCTTCATACGCGGCATTGTCTATGACATCGCCCGATTCCTTCGCTTCATGCAGGTACTGGGCGACCTCGGCGCGTTTGACCGTGCGCAAGAACTCTAGTTGACTGATTGCGCGTGCGCGTCCATCATCCGTCAGGAATTGTGTTTCCATCGTCTTCCCTTCTTTTCCGGCAGCTTTCCAGGGTCTGCCAGATTTCCAGCTCCAACTCTACGAGAGAGGAGTTTACCCGGTGGGATGATCTACACTCCCCCAGGTGATACATATCAATTCGCCTGAATGGTTGCGGAGTAACAGCTCTCCGTTACCATCCACATCTTCAGCGATCCCGCTGATGGTTGAATTCCCCTGCCGCACGGTGACCGCGCGACCGAGGGTTGCTAGCCTGTCTCGCCACTTCTCCCGTAACAACCGGGACGGCAGCGTCTGGGCCGTCGTTGTGGACAACACCCCCGAAGTTTCCTGTTGTAGCGCGAGATAAGCTTCTTCGAGTGATCGCAACAAAGAGGCGATCAATACTTCGCGCTTAACAGGATGCCCACAGACGGTTTCCAGCGTCGTTGCGCGCGCCACAAAGGGCGCTTGTTCGGCCAGATAATGCGTCACTTCCTCGATATATCCATTGACGTTGATGCCAATGCCGATTACGGCTAGCATCTGGCCCTGCGCATCATGGCTGGTCTCGATCAAAATTCCAGCGACTTTGCGCTCCTCAATCAGTACATCATTGGGCCATTTGATAACTGCCTGAGCCTGATCGTGACAGACCCTGGCAATCGCGTCAACAACCGCGAGTGAAGCAATCATAACAAGCAGGTGAGGCGGAAATGAGGGCCGGAGTACGATGGACAGAAGTACATTGCATCCCGGCACGTCTACCCAGCGGCGACCTTGCCTGCCTTTCCCGGCGGTTTGATTATCAGTAAGCACCACCAACCCTTCGTCTGGCCGCTCGCGGGCCAGTTGCATTGCCAGCGTATTCGTTGACTCTACAGTTGGTAGATACAATAACCGATTGCTACGACCGAAATACTGCGTCTCTAACGAACGCGAAAGCGCATCGACATCGAGCGCGTCCCGCAACAAACTATCCATTCTTATCCCAAATTCGAGAATCGGTAGCGAAGATAAATCAATCCGTACTTGTCCTGAAATGTCGCATAGAGCTTAGTGCGCCGGTGGTTATTATATATCGTTCTCTATAAATATCTATTCGACATGGTGAAGGGAAGATGCGTGGATAAAAACCCCAGAGCAACGGCAAGTTCTAATTTCGCCATCGCTCTGGGGAGCGCTGCACAGGTAGGCATTATAAAAACTCACCTACCAGTGATTTCCAACCGACTAAAGCCGGCCACCTCTCATCTGGAAGGTGTGGGAAATTACCTCGCTGCCTGTGCAGCGATTACGTTGGTCCATTACACACCACCTCCTTTCGTTGGGATTATTTTACCTTGCATTTGCCCGTATGTCAAGCTTTTGATGAAAATTCGTTCAGC
>DASTKD010000444.1:0-7554 GCA_035716135.1 Ktedonobacteraceae bacterium | reverse complement strand
ATTAAACGTTAGCATATAGCATAGGTTTCGTCACTGGCAAATGTATACAGTTCCGCGTTCTTTGGAGCGGTTTTAGTGCTATAATCGTGTTAATCTACCCTGCTTCTGGTTGAGAGGTGTGAACATGAGCATGCAAGCAGTTGAACCCGTTATGGTTGTTGATCTCTTCCCGCAAGAGCGCAAGCTTTTACTGGAGCTTTTCTCTGAACTTACGGAAGAAGACTGGCATAGACCCACAGTCTGTCCGGGGTGGACAGTCAAAGATATTGGGCTGCATCTGTTAGGAGATGATCTTGGATATATTTCTGGCAAAAGGGATCATTTCAGCAATCCTTTCCTCGCAAACAAAGATATGGAGCAGTGGGAAAGTTTAGTACAAAACATAAATGAAGCGAATGAATTGTGGGTGCGGGCAACACAACGCATCAGCCCTGCATTGCTCTCTGCTTTGCTGGCATTGACCGGAAACCAGTTTTACGAGTATATTTCATCGCTGGACCAAATGGCAATGAATGGGGTTGTTAGCTGGGCCGGACCAGATGCCGCACCTGTCTGGCTTGATACGGCCAGGGAATATACAGAGAGATGGTTGCACCAGCAGCAGATACGCGACGCGGTGCATAAACCTGGACTCAAGGATAGGAAATTTTTTCATCCTGTGCTTGATGCCTTTGTGCGAGCGTTGCCTCACACTTATCGAGATGTTGCTGTAATGGATAGAACCGTGATAAAACTGGTGGTAACAGGCGAGGCCGGGGATATATGGTATCTAGTAGGAGAGGCCAATAAATGGTCGCTCTACAAAACGATAGAATTGCAATTGGCGAGCGTTGTTACGATGGATCAAGAAACCTGCTGGCGTCTGTTTACAAAGGGGATCGATAAAGAGCGAGCGAGGGCGAACATTGTGATAGAGGGCGATCAAGGGTTGGGGGAAAAGATGCTTGAGACAGTGTCGATCATAGCTTGAAAAATTATCCTGCTCTCAAAGCGAGTACGCGCTCAAAAGTTGCAATGAGCGTTTCGGCGGGGATGGTTCGCCCGGCCAGTACATCCAATCCGACTGCTCGTTCGCGCAGGCCGTCGCGCAGGATGGCTTGTTCTTGTGAAGTATGGCCTAGCAGCGCGGCCAATTTTTCGGTGTCCCAGTGGAGCAGCACTCCAGCCTGGAGCAGTGTGCCTGCGCGCCTGCGAATCATGTCCAGGCCGACTACTTTGTGATTCCCGGCGACGACTTCGTAGGGCGAGAGGGAACCGTAGCAGGCGCGGTGCAGGATCGTTTCGCGCTCGCGGGTTGCTGGCTGCTTGATGAGGTCGTGCTGCGCGTGCGCTTCGGCTGGCGAGATGGCGCGCGTTTCGATGCCGAGTTCGCGCAGGGTGGCGACCCAGGTTTCGCCCAGCCAGCGATAGCTTTCTACCAGGTCGGGCAGGATCAGGGGATGACCGGCTGGCAGCAGCGCATCCAGGCCGAGCAGGTGCGGCCCGACCAGTACCGCCGTACCGCCCGCGCGCCGGTGGTAAATGGGCAGAGGATGGTTTGCAAGCGTTTGCCCATTGAGAATGGTGGGCTGCTGCGAGAAGCCCAGCACAAGGCCCTCCGGCTCTGCCTGTGACCAGTACAGAGTCGGAGGGTCGCCGGGTGAGACGGAAGCGATCAACTGCTCACTGAAATCAATGTGCTTTTGTTGATCCTCGATGGCGAGTGGCAGCACGCGCCAGCTATTCATCGAAACTGGTTGCAAGGTCTTTCTCCGCCGATGCCCGTTTGAGCCAGCCTATGATGGCCGCGATCAAGGCCAGACCTCCGCCCGCCAGCAGTGATATTGGCGCGCCATAGAGGTGCGCGAGTCCACCGGCGAACAGATTGCCCAGCGGGACGCTGCCGGCAAACACCAGCATATAGACGCTCATGACCCTGCCGCGCAAATGGTTAGGCGCGATGGTTTGAATAGTAGTGTTGGCGACGGCGGACAGGGTGATTTGCGCGAAACCAACACCCGCGATCAAAAGCAGGGAGAGCGGGAAGATGGGCGAGAGGGCAAACAATATTTCTAATACGCAAAACGCCAGCGTACCCAGTAACATAAAGCGGATACTTGGCCGGTTGTTGCCCCAGGCGATCCACAACGCCGAGAAAAGCGAACCCAGGCCAAATGCTGCCGAGATGAAGCCGAACCCGGCCGCTCCTGAATGCAGCACGTCGGTGGCGAAAAGCGGCAACATCACATTAAAGTTAATGCCGAACAGGGAGACGACGCCGATCACCGCGATGACCAGCAACACGGCTGGTGTGCGTTTGACGTAGGTAAGACCCTCACCCAGGCTTTGCCAGGTGTTTTGTTTCGGCATATCGAGTTGCTTGCTTCGCAGGTAAGATAGCCCGTGCAGGCCTTTCATGTCGATTAAGGCCAGCCCGATGATCACAGCTATAAAGCTGAGGGCGTTCAGCAGAAAGAGTGGAGCGACGCCCAGCCAGGCGATGATGAGTCCTCCCAATCCAGGGCCAATCACACGCGCCATGTTGAAAAGCGATGAGTTCAGCGCGATCGCGTTGGGCAGGTCCTCGCGTCCTACCATCTCGACGACGAACGCCTGGCGCGTGGGCATATCAAACGAATTGGTCAGGCCCAGCAGAGCTGCCAGTACTAATACATGCCAGATTTGCACATACCCTGTGGCAACCAGCGCCCACATGATGAAGGCTTGAATCATGGCGGACGACTGGGTAAATAGCAATACTTTGCGCTTGGGCAACCGATCAGCCAGCACGCCCCCGAAAAGCGAGAGAAACATGACGGGTAAGAATTGCAGCGCGCCCACCACGCCTAGCAGCCAGGCGCTGTGCGTCAATTCCAGCACCAGCCACGCCTGCCCGATGGTTTGCATCCAGGTGCCGATCAGTGAAATCATCTGGCCGAACCAGAAAAGACGGAAGTTGCGGTGTCGCAGGGCGATAAACGTGCGCAACAGACCATGCGCCTGTTGCGGTTCAGCAATGATTTCGGGAACCGAACCTTCTTTATCCCCCGAAGTAATGGTTTGCATAGAGTTCCAATCCAGGTCAGGGACCGCGTAAGATTATAACGAGTTTTTTAATAATAGTTTGCGCTTTCGCTCGTGGCGCTCAATATTGGCCTCGAGTGTGGCGCGCATCTGTTCCAACCCCGCCATTTTTTGCTCAATTATTTGCAGTTGGCGGCGGATGAGTTCGTCGCCTCGATCTAACTGAGCAACCCTGGCAGCAGCTTCAGTTTCGTGCTGGTAGGCTTCTTTCAATATCCCACGTTCGTCGTCCACTTCCAGCATGGCGCGAATGTCGGCCAGAGAAAAACCAAGCAGGTCACGTAACTTTTTAATATGTTCTAAGCGATGAATATCTTCATCGCTATAACGCCGGTAATTGCCCTCGGTACGTCCTGTGGGTGGCAACAGCCCTACCTCTTCGTAGTAGCGCAGGGTACGTTTGGTCAGCCCTGTTTGTGCCGCAACCTGGTCAATAGAATAAAGACGTAGAGCATCAGTATTTTCTGAAAAGAAATGTTCATCTGTGGCTATCATCATTGAAAACCTCCCAAAAACAGCTATATACAGCACAAATACCGGGGGTCTGCATATATTATACAACAAGATTACCGTTTACGTCAATGTTATAGTGTATGATGGTATGGCTGAGGCTATGCTGGTTGTTGACAGTCTATTAGCACCCGTATTACTCTATCTTGTAGAGTCTATGCTCATGAAACGCTCTACCCATAATCTGCGAGCGCTTTTCAAGAAAGGAAAATCTCATGACTATTTCTGCGCCTTTGATTGGCGTAACTGGCTCTACAGGAGAGCTTGGAGGCAGGGTGGCGGCTCGACTCGCCGCGTCTGGCAAGGCTCAACGTCTGCTCGTCAGGGACCTGGCGCGCGCTCCATATCTGCCTGGCGCTGAGGTCGCGCAGGCATCCTACGAAGATGGGCCTGCCATGAGATCAGCCCTCGAAGGCATCCAGACGTTGTTTCTGGTGTCAGGTGACGGAGCAGCCCGCCTGGGGCAGCACTATAGCGCGATTGACGCCGCCGTTGCGGCCGGGGTCGAGCGTATCGTCTATACCTCCTTCCTGGCAGCCGCTCCCCTGGCAACCTTCACGCATTCCCGCGAACATCATCTTACGGAGCAGCGTATCCGCGAGAGCGGGAGGCGCTATACATTTCTGCGTCCGGGCTTCTACCTCGATAAAGCCCCTGGCTGGTTTTCCAGTGAGGGCGTCATCAAAGGGCCTGCTGGCAATGGCACCATTGCATGGGTTTCTCGTGATGACCTGGCCGACGTGGCCGTCGCTGTTCTCACCAGTGATGGACATGATGGGGCCAGCTATGACATCACTGGCGCTCAAGCTCTCACACTGGCCGAGGCAGCCGAACACTTCTCGCGTGTTACGGGTCGTCCAGCCTCTTATCAGCCCGAAACCCTCGACGAAGCCAGAGCATCCCGCATGAAGTACAATCCGACGAACTGGGAGCTTGAAGCCTGGGTGAGTACCTATCTTGCCATCTCTACAGGAGAGATGTCGGTTGTTAGCCATACCGTTCAGGCGCTGACGGGCCATGCTCCCCAGACTTTTGCCGGCTACCTGCGCCAGCATCCAGAGAGCTACCAGCATGTAAATGCACAGTTTACCTGATGCTGGTACGAGCTGATGCTTACTTGACAGGGAAAGGGAAGTTGGTTACACTGTTCTTATGAATGAACAAACAGTTCGATATAGCGAACAAAACGAAACGGATGAAGGAGCGGCGCAGGTCGCGCCCGCGCCGATGGTAGAACGCGCTTTTCGCCTGCTCGATCTCTTGAGTGCCACCGAGGAAGGTTTGACGCTGTCGGATCTGGCCCGTTCGCTCAACATGAGCAAGGGCAGCATTCATGGACTGCTCAAAACGTTGGAGGGCAACGGGGCGATAGAGCAGGTGGAGGAGAGGCGCTTTGTGCTGGGTCCTCGCATCTATGATCTCGCGCAGACCTACATCCAGCGCGCGGGACTGCGCCACTTTGCGCTACCAGCCATGCGTCGCCTGGCAAGTAGCACGCGCGAGACTGTGTGCCTGGGACGTATAGAGCAGCACGGTGTGCGTATCATCGAAAGCGTCGTAGATGAAGGGGAACAGGCTGGATTTCATATAGCTGTGAGGCGGGGAATGCGTATTCCGTTGTTGGCCGGGGCCTGTGGCGTTGTTGCGCTGGCTGCATGGCCGGTAGCGCAGCGCGAGAACTATGTACGCGAACATCCCCTGCCGCGCTTCACAGAGCATTCGATCACCGACCCGCAAAAGTTTCTGGCGTGTGTAGCAGAAACCGCGCGTTCGGGTGTCAGCATCGATCATGAGGAATACCTGGATGGCGTCAACGCTGTATCAACGCCTGTTTATGGCGCGGGGGGAACGCTGGTAGCCTTACTCTGGATCGTTGGCTTTGCTTCACGTTTCAAAGATGAAGCTCTGGAGCGCGCTGCCGGACAATTGCGGGCGGAAGCGACGGCGGTTTCACAGTCACTGGGCGCGAAGTCAGGGTAGGGCAGTTTCATACAAGGAGGCTGCGATGCGCGAACTCATCACCTTGCGTGTCAATGGCGAAAGCCACGAAATAGCGATTTTGCCACACCATACATTACTTGAGGTGCTGCGCGAAGACCTGGGTTTGATCGGCACCAAACATGGCTGCGAACTCGGCGAATGCGGAGCCTGCACCGTGCTAATCGATGGTTTGCCAGTGCTTTCGTGCCTGACCTTACCCGTCGAAGTTCAGGAGAGCGAGATCACTACCATAGAAGGCGTGGAAGCAAACGGCAAGCTGCATCCCTTACAGGAAACGTTTGCCGAACTGGGAGCCGCCCAGTGCGGTTACTGTACGCCGGGTATTTTGCTGTCGGGCATTGCGCTCTTGCGCGACCACCTGCAGCCGACGCGCGCGCAAATGCAGGAAGCGCTGGCTGGCAACCTCTGTCGTTGTACCGGGTATACGAAAATCTATGAGGCGGTAGAGGCCGCCGCCCAACGCATGGTCCGCAGTGGAGGCGCACTATGAGCAAACAGCAATCTTTGAGCGAACCCGTAGCGCCTGTCTCCCATTCAGCCTATAAAGTGATTGGCACGCCTCGTCCCAAAGTTGATGCCTACGCCAAAGTGACCGGGCGCGCCCTCTATGCGGATGATATTATGCTCCCGCGCATGGTGTATGGTCGCCTGTTGCGCTCGCCTCACGCGCACGCGCGCGTCCTGCACATCGATACCAGCGACGCGCTGGCCTTACCGGGCGTACTGGCGGTGCTGACGGGCGCGGACCTGCCGCGCAAATATGGCATTCTGCCTTCCAGTCAGGATGAATACGCGCTGGCGATTGACAAGGTGCGCTACGTGGGCGATCCCGTAGCAGCTATTGCGGCGCTCGATCCTGATATTCTGGATGAGGCGCTGAAGCTGGTGCATGTCGAATACGAGATATTACCGGCGTTGATGAGCATCGACGAGGCGCTGGCACACCCGGAGAACAAGATTAACGACGAGGCGCGTATCGGCAATATTCACAAGGCCGTCTCGTATGAGTTTGGCGAAGTGGAGGCGGGTTTCGCGGCGGCTGACTATGTGCGCGAAGACTGGTTTTATTACGAGGGAAACAATCACGCGCCGATGGAAGAACACGCCTGCGTTGCCAGTTGGGAGCCAAATCCTACCGACCCGGTGGGCGGCAAGCTCACCCTGTGGTCTTCGACACAGACGCCGCATTACGTCCATCGAGAGGTGAGCAAGGTGTTGAACCTGCCGCGCTCGCATGTGCGCGTGATCGCGCCCAACGTCGGCGGCGGCTTTGGCGGCAAGAGCGACCCTTTCTCGCACGAAATCTGCGCCTGCGAGCTATCGCGCCGCATCGCGCGTCCGGTCAAGATTACCTGCACGCGCGAAGAGGTCTTTTTGAATCACCGGGGCCGTCATCCCGTCAAAATGTGGATCAAGACCGGCGTGAAGCAGGATGGTACGCTCACCGCCATGCATTTCCGCTCGTTTCTAGACGGTGGCGCGTATGGCTCGTATGGCATCGCCACCACCTACTACACGGGCGCATTGCAGACCGTCACGTATACCCTTCCCGCTTATAAATTCGAGGGGATGCGCCTGTTTACCAACAAGCCGCCCTGCGGCCCCAAACGCGGGCATGGCACCACCCAGCCGCGTTACGCTGTCGAGGCGCATCTCGACAAAATTGCCCGTGACCTCGGCATCGACCCCGTTGAACTACGTCGCCGCAATTTGATTGAGCCGTACACGCGCACAATAAATGGCCTGCGTGTCACCAGTTGCGCGCTGGGTGAATGTCTCGATGCCGTTGTTGAACGCTCCGGCTGGTATGAGTTCCACGCGGCATCTCTCAATGCTAAGAGCGCGATGAATGGCAACGCTGCTGGCAAAGCGGGAGATGGGGCATTGCGGCATGGGATGGGTATTGCCGCGTCGGCCTATATTTGCGGGGCGGGCAAGCCGATCTACTGGAACGACCTGCCCCATTCATCTGTGCAGATT
>DASTKD010000443.1:0-3884 GCA_035716135.1 Ktedonobacteraceae bacterium | reverse complement strand
TGTTTTGCGCCTCAAGTATGGAGAGATGGGTTCGCAGAAGCTGTGCCGCCTCTACGGCATCAAAATCCACTTGTTCACTCAGTACCGGGTCTTTCGCCACCGTCTCGAACTGTACCACGATACGCCGAATGGTATCAATGTCCGTAACACGCCGCCGCAGCACCGCATCATACGTTTCTTTTAGAGCCTGGAGCGAAAGCAAGGGGGGTCGCGTTGGCTCAGGCGCCGCTGGCGTAACGCCTGCGCGTGGGGGTGGCGCAATCGGCATCATCGGCGCCTGCGGCACAGGCAACGCTTGACCAGGGAAAACAACCGTAGGAAGCATGTCGGTTGGCGTCGTCCCTACAGGCTCATCAGCATGCAAGGGAGACAAGGGCCGCGTTGCCGGCCCACCGACAGGCCGCGCATTACCGGCTGGCGGCGCTATCCCTTGACCGGCGGTTGGCAGAATACTGGTTGGATGAGTAAATATACCAGGCGATACCGGAGCAGGCGCTTTGCCGGGCGCAGAGACTCTACCAGATGCCGGCAAGTTTTCAGGAGGATGGATTTTCACCACATGAACGACCACCCCGCGATCTGCTACCTGAGCGCGCATCTCCTGTGTCAAGCGACCGTTGATCCACGATAAAGGAGATTGCTCATGCTCGTCGTCGAGTGGATCAGAAAGGGAGCCGCCTGCTCCTGGC
Organism: Ktedonobacteraceae bacterium; assembly: GCA_035716135.1. Classification (GTDB taxonomy): domain Bacteria; phylum Chloroflexota; class Ktedonobacteria; order Ktedonobacterales; family Ktedonobacteraceae; genus CF-113. Next base: position 3,195 of record DASTKD010000443.1, on the reverse strand, counting down.
AGAGCAGGATGGCTGCCATGCTGTCGGGAGAAATCATCAGCAGATAGGCTGCCGATGACATCTTGTGTTACCTCGACTAGAAGCTGATGGAGAGGCTCTTTCCAATTATGCCCATCACGAATCGCCAGGTATTCCTGGCCGGGAATGACCTGATAACTCATGGCTACGTCTAGAGAAATGTGTTCTCCGGTAGCGAGGGTAAGCGATGGAATACTTACTGGATACCGTTCCTTACGTGTACTCACAATGCCCAAGACCTTTTCGCCCGGCACTCGCAGATTAAAACCCGGTTGCAGAGTACGGTTGTATTTTTCAAAGAGGCCCATTACCGCAACCGTCCCCTCTTTGACGGGATAATAGCGCTCTCGGATCGCCACAATGCCCAGCGCCACCAGCAAGACGCTCAGCGCGCTAGCAAAAATAGGGGTGAAGAAGGCAAAGAAGGCCACCGCCATCATAAAGACAAAACTGGCTACCACGCCAACGACCCAGAAGGCGTCACTCGGCACATACAGCAGAACCGCCACCTCCAGTACCCCAATCGCAGCAAAGATAAAGAGCAGCGGCAGCGCAAGAGTTGGCTTCACCAGCAAGATAAGGGCGAAAAAAAAGAACACAAAAATGAGCGGGACCAGCCAGGGAGACCGCTTTCTAAAATTGCTCCAGCCAGGAAAAGCGTCGCCAGCAGGGGATGCTGCGACGCTCACCTGGTTTCTGGGGGGCGCAGGCGGCGCCCCCCTTTGTTGTGCTGATCTACGAGACGGGGCAGCCACTGGCGGGGAAAAAAAGGGGAGGAGATCACCGCCGAGCGGCTGCCCTTGATTCGTCATCGGGGCAGTCGGCGGTCCTCCAGCAGCACTGCTGAAACTGCGCGCCGCGCTGGGCGGGGGAGTCGGCCAGGAAGGAAGAGAAGACGTCGGAAACGTAGAAGGCGCAGCATTCCCAAGCGTAGTATCCTCAGACAACGGCTCTGGCGCGGCGTATGGAGCAGGCCCTACAGCAGGCGATTGTGTCTGCTGCCATGTGCGCTCCCGCTCAAACTCATGGAGCAATTCTTGAGAACTGGCGGGTATCTCCTCTTCCCCCTCATCACGCTCCTCTCCATCCAGTCCAAAGGAATCCTTATTTGAATCACCCAACATAGCGACTCCTGGCTGATGAAGCCCTACCAGGATTCCACAATCCTGTTTGCATCTTCACGCAGGTCTCCCGGACCAGTCCCAGGACGCTCTACGATTCGGGTTAATTGAGCCTGTCTTCTTCTCTAGCAGAAGTTGGGCCACCTTTCTCTCCGCCGGTGGTGGTCTGCTTCGTCTTACAGCAATTTCCACTCCCCACACTGCATCCGACGCCGCCGGAACGTTTGGGCGTTTCCAGTTCATTGACCGGCACCTGAATGGTCGCGCCGCTCTCAAGCATCACTTCCACCGTTTGCTTGATGACGTTAATGCTCACCACCTTGCCCATGCCGCTTGGCGTATTGACAAACGCGCCTACTGCCGGCATGCCCTGCTTGGCTTCAACGTACTGATCGTTCTCATAGGCCAGGCAGCACATCAGCCGCCCGCAGACGCCTGAAATCTTAGCCGGGTTCAGCGGCAGCCCCTGCTCTTTCGCCATCTTGATTGAGACGACCCCAAACTCGGTCAGCCACGAACTACAGCACAGTGTTTTGCCGCAGGGGCCTACGCCACCCAACAGCTTCGCCTGATCGCGCGCGCCGATCTGGCGAAGTTCAATGCGCGTGCGAAATTGCGCCGCCAAGTCACGCACCAGAACACGAAAATCAACCCGTTCCTCAGCGGTAAAGTAGAACGTCAGCCGGCTGCCGTCATAGGTATATTCAGCTTCTACCAGCTTCATCGGCAGTTTGTGAAACTCCACCCGCTGGGCGCACTTCACCAGGGCGTTTTTTTCTTTACTCTTAAAGGCCAGCAACTGACGCAGATCATCCTCTGTCGCCAGCCGCAAAATCGGCTTCAGAGGATCGGTCAGTTCAGCATCTACCACCTGTTTAGGGGCAACAACAACCCGTCCGGCCTCGATACCACGAGCCGTCTCGACAATCACAAAGTTGCCCTTGTCAATATCTTTGCCAACGGGGTCAAAGTAATAGATGCGGCCTGCCGGTCTGAAACGCACACCGACAACCGTTGCCATCGCGCCGCTCCTCACGAAGAAATCTCGCTCGTCAACAGGATCGCCTCGGCAACCTCCCGCATTGACTTGCGATTATTCATGCTCAGCTTCTGAATACGACGAAATGCCTCTTGCTCGGTCAGCCCCTGCTTCTCCATCAGCAGCCCCTTCGCGCGTTCCACAACCTTGCGCGTGGCAAGCTGCTCTTGCAGGTCTTTGGCCTGCTGCTCGATGGCGCGGAACTCGGCAAAACGCGCCAGTGCAACCTCAATGGCAGGCCGGATGTCACTCTGACGCCAGGGCTTGACGATATAATTGACCACGCCGGCTCCCTTGGCCCGATCAACGAGTTCCTGGTCATTGTAGGCCGTCACCAGCACCACCGGAGCAATCTTCTCACGAGTCAACGTTTCCGCAGCGGTAATGCCATCCAATTCAGGCATGCGAATATCCATCACCACCAGATCAGGTCGCAATTCACGCGCCAGATTTACGGCGCTCACCCCATCCACCGCCTCGCCAACGACCAGATAGCCCTGGCGGGTCAATTCCTCTTTCAGGTCGATACGGATGATTGGCTCATCATCCGCAATAATAATGCGTGTAGGCATAGTTGCACCTCAACCTCTCTGTAAGTTTCCAAAGCAGCGGTCGCACAGGAGGCCCTGAGCAGGATACCCTGAGCGGAGATAAAAAGCAAAAGAATCCGCTACCGGAGTATAGCACACCAGCCGCAGGCAGGCAATGACCGGGTCAGGCACTTGCTACATCCAGCCCTTCCAGCGGAACCAGAGCAACTGGAGGGCAGTGACAACGCCCATAAACGCCAGCATATACCAGAAGAAATAGCCATTATCGCGCACGACTTGCGGCGAGAAGCCAAAATTTTGTCCAAAGACACCGGTGATGAAGGTAATCGGCATAAAGATCGTGGCAATAATGGTCAGCCGCTTCATCACCTCGTTGAGACGGTTTGAGACGGTGGACAGATAGGCATCCAGCATCCCACTCATCAGGTCACGATAGGAATCAATCACCTCGAAGATGCGCACCAGA
>DASTKD010000442.1:0-7966 GCA_035716135.1 Ktedonobacteraceae bacterium | reverse complement strand
TACGGTGCAGCGAAATGGCAAGCAGGGATGGTACCTATTTGCTATCAACGATGAACTTGATAAGAAAGCCGGGGTAAGGAGTTCATAATAGTATCGAGTAATCAAGCAATTGTGAATATAATGAGGAGGAATGACGTTCAGCATGACAATCTTATCCAACATACATACAGATGGAGTACCTATGGCGAATGACGGTGAGAACTCTCTGGATGAGAACAAAGCTCTGCATATTGGTTGTGGCGTACATAAGATGCCGGGTTCCATCGGGCTGGATATTACCGAATTGCCCGGTGTTGATGTTGTGCTGGACCTGGACCGCGAAAAACTGCCATTTCCAGACAACCGTTTCGAGGCGGTCTACGCGCATCATGTGCTGGAACATATCAGGAATCTTGCGGATGTGCTTGGCGAGCTGCATCGAGTCTGTAAACCCGGCGCGGTGATTGATATTGTCGTACCTTACTACACTTGTGTAGGAGCCTTTGGCGATCCGACGCATGTGCGATTTTTCACCTATCGCACCTTTGAGCATTTTGCCGAGACCGGGGACAAAGAACGCTATACATGGTTCAGCGCGACACGTTTCAAAATCGGCCCGCGCCGCATCGGTTTCGGACGCCTGTTCCGCCTCATGCTGATAGAATTTTTAGCCAATCGCTGGCCGAATATCTACGAGAACTTCTTCGCATTTTCTTTCCCGGCTAGAACATTGTCTGTACAGTTAGTTGTGAGTAAACCGTAGCAGGGTAGGGGCGAGGCTTGCCCCCGCCCTGGCTACTCCGGTTTGATTTTTTTCACACAAGTACGTTGTACAGGGTAGTATGCTAAACATGGACTACCTTACCATCTTTTTGTACTAAAAAAGCAAAGGAGCAATGACTATGACAGGTATCCGTAACGTCGTTTCGACGCTGGGCGCGAACGGCGAAGAGGTCATGGGACCCGACATTCTTATCTGGCATTTCCCGGATAACAGTATCATGAACGGGTCGCTACTGACGGTTGAAAGCAACCATTTCTGCGTACTCAAGTCGCGCGGGGCTATCCTGAATGTGTATGAGACGGGACAATACACAGTACAGACGCCTGATCGCCCGCTATTTGGTTCGATGCAACAGGCATTTTATGGCGGCCAGAGTCCCTGGCAATACGAGGCGCTCTACATCAACCGTGCCAAACTGGTCATCAAAACGAACGGCATGGCGCTTTCACGCGAGATGGCAGAGATGGTCTACAGCGTGGACTACTATATTCATGTGGAGACGCGCGAAAACGCGGTGCGCCTGGTGCAGCACATGCCTTACCGGGGCCATGCACTGACCATCGCCGAGGTCAACGCCTATGCGGGGCCGGTCATTGAGCAGGCCGTCAACCAGTTGGTGCAGATTACGCCACTCGAATCGGTCAACGAAAAAATTCACGACCTTTCGCAGATCGTCTACCAGCATTTGCAAGAATTTCTGGCTACCTACGGCATCTCGTTAGACACCGTGAAAGTGCTGGTTTTCCCGCGCGACGAGCGCATGAAGGCCCTCATTTCGCTCAAAGCCTTTGGCCTGAGCGAGATGGAAGCGGTGCGCTACTATACGGCGATGTTAATGGCCGAGCGCGGCGTGGTATCAGCTCCCAATATGGCTATCGGGCAACCGTTCAACATCAGCGGCACGCAAGTTACCACAAGCACTGACCGCTACGCAACCAACGCCGCGCCTGTCGCACCCGCGCGGAATCAGTAAGAGCCTGGGCAACCTTCGCGGCTGACACAGGCAGATTTGTAGCGAGGTAGAAGGATGACATTCCCGACCACCATCGGGAATAGTCATCGGGGAGGGAATAATGTCATGAGTTCACAACCATCGGGAGACCCGGTGATCCAGCAATTGCAATTGTTGCTGACGGGGTATGGCTATAACTTTTACAATCGAGCGAACCAGGCCAGGGCCGATGATTTGCTGGTGCGCGAACGCGCCAGCTACTACCTGGGGCAATCCATTGATCTGCTCGAACGCTTGCGCGGCGATTACCAGCGCCGCTTCATCCCACCATTGACGCGCGCCAATCCTGATCCGCCGCAGGAAGCGATGGCGCAGGTACGCGAAATGGGGCTGCTGCGCCAGGAGCTTTCGGATTGCGAAACACACATTCGCGGCATGTCTGTGCCAACGCAGGATAAAATATGGTGGCGTTTCCGCCAGGAACAAACCCTGCTGGAGCAACTGCTGAACTTTGATCTCTTCCTGGTGCGTAACAGCGAGCAGGTGTATAACTACGTCACGCAACTTACGCCCGAAGGCTGGAATAGCCAGGGGAGCAGCCCGCTGCGCCAGCTTATCCAGCGTGTGACGCAGGTAGCCAGGGAACGCGAACGCTTCCTGTTGATCCCGCTGTAGGGCTACTAGATAATCCAGCGTCCCGTTAGAAATTGCAGCAGCATGAAGGCCAGCAAAGGCAGGGAAAGCACAAGATAGTAGAGATTCGCGTGTTGTTTCTTGCCAATAGCGGCCAGCACAATGAAAGCGGGGAAGACTTCGAGCATGTAGCGCGAGGATGACCCAAGTGGGTCGCCGCCGCCGATGGGAAAAATGAGCGTGAACAGGTAGGCAACCACCGCGAAAAGGCCATAGGCCAGATATGTCCTGGGAAACTTCCACGGCCCCACGAACATAAGCACGATGAGCGCAAGGATGAAGAGGCAGGCGCTCAAATCGATCATGTTGTGAATGCCATCGAACGAAAACAGCTCGTGACGCACTACATTAAGCGCGGAATCGATCAAGCCGTGCCAGGGGCCATGCAGCGAATGATTCCAGACTTCCTGCGCATGTGAAAAGGCCAGCAGGTCGTGAAAGCGATAGTAGCAATACAGCGCAAAGATGCCGATGCCGGCTGGTATGCCAACACCAGCAAGCGCGTCGAAGCGCAACTTTTTAAGCGAAAAGTCATGCTGGCGCAGGTATTCATAACAGAACGGCAGCAGTAAACAGATACCAACCGAGCGGGTCAAGCTTGCCAGCAGGCCAGCTACGCCTGCCAGCCACCACGAACCCCGGCGCATGTAATAAAAACTGAGCAACGCGCACAACAGGAAAAGCGACTCGGTATAAGCCGCCGCGAAGAAAAACGCCGTCGGGAATACCGACAGGTAAAGCGTGGTGTTCCACGCCGTAGTACGATCAAAATCTTCCAGCACCAGGCGATACAATACAGCCAGCATGAAGAGGCCCGCCACATTCGAAATGATCAGACCCGCGATAAAGGGATCGTGCGTCACGAATGAAAGCAGGTGTTCGAGCAATGGGAATGACGGGAAAAAAGCTGTGCGCCACGCGGCATCATAGCCATTGGTAGCAATGGCTGTATAATGGCCGCTATCCCAGCGAAACCAGGCCATCCACAGGTTAGAAACAGGCAACGTCCGATACGAGAAGTTGCCGATGGTGAAAAGCGCTGAGCAATAGGTCAGGATGAGCAGCGCCAGGTGAGTAGCAATATAGATGGGCAAGATGCAGCGTAAAGCGGCCAACCATCCACGCCAACCGGTCAATGTAGCTCTCTCCCGGCGAGGTACGCGCGCATCTTCGGACGAGCCGGGTCCATCAACAGCAGTGTTCCCCTCCAATAGAGCTATTTCCCCCGAAACCTGTCTGTTGGCCGGTTGTTGTTGTGTATCTTGCGAAAAATCCCCGGATGATTGCATGAACTTCCCTGTTTTTTCAGCTTAACTTGTCAATATTCCCAGGTAGTTGGATGGCAGGGAGCAGCCCTGGTAGAGTTTGGCTAACAGTTGCTCCTGGGTGGCGACATTGAACTGGCCGTTAGAACAGCTCATGTTCAAGGTACGCGCGTTCATGCCGAGGTCCTGGCGCACCGGTTTGGGATGCCCCAGGGTATCGAGGATACCGATAGGCCAGTACTCCCCGCTCTGAATAAAATCGCGGTCGCTAAAGTAGAAGAAAGGAACCTTGTAGCGCATGGTGGTTTGCACATCGGTGATGAGCGTCAGGACATGCGAGACTGCCACCTGGTAGGAGCTAAACTGGTCAATGCCACAGCCTTTGAAGCAGCCGGTACCCTCGACGACCCAGAGGTGTTTCCCCAGGTCGCCGTTGTTCAAGTTGACGCCGAACTGCTGCGCCCAGAATGCATAGAGCGCATAAAGATTGTTGACGTACTGGTTGGGATAGCCGTTATGCCAGCTATCGATGAGGCCGATGATTTGCGAGCGCCAGGACCAGTTGCCGCCCGGATGCACCTGCGTATTCATGGCGGTTTGCATCTGGTTTAGATAATCCACCTGATAGTACTGTCCACCGCTGCTTCCTCCGATGTACTGGGGATCGAGCGAGCCTAGAATTACCGGAGTGTTCGGTTGCACTGCGTGAATAGCGCTGGTACACATATCGAAGAAACGCGCAAAATCTGACGGCGTGACGTAATTGGTCAGCGCATTTTGCTTCATCTGCTCGTTCCCGCATTGTATGGCATCGGCCCCGCTATGAGCGATGTCAGCAAAGAGTTTCGGATCAAATAGTTGCGGACCAGACCTGGCTGGCTGGCATACGATCAATAGCACATGCAGTCCCAGATTATGATAATTTTGCATGGTCGAGGCTAAATGCGCGCCGCTCAAATAGCCAAATCCACAGCTTGGATAACCCAGGCGTATCCAACTGATACCCGCGAAATACTGGCCCGGATTCGAATCCACCCCCAGCACATTAGCCGGATTGGGCGCGGGCAACAGCACCGGCAAGTTTGGCACCGGTGTACGAACCGGGGTAGGAGCGCTCGCAGTCGGGCTAAGAGCGACGGTGGGGCTGGGTGTTACAGCCGTCACAGCAGGTTGTTTTTTAGCAGGATCTTTGCGCGCCTGGGGAGGAGTAGCCATACGATAGGCTACGGTAACGACAACGAAACTCACTACTAGCACAAGAGAGGCAAGCAGCATAAATCTTTTCTTCCTTGAATTTCCGGGCAACATAATTCCTCCTCAGATGTTTCATTTGCTTCTTATTTTCATTTTATTTTCCGATGCAAAATTCGTGGAAGATTCTTTCCAACAAATCTTCGCTGGCTGTCTCGCCGGTGACTTCGCCCAGGGCATCATAGGCGGCGCGTAGATCAATCGAAACGAAATCCAGAGGCAATCCCTCGCGCAGGGGGATAAGCGAAGCACGTATATGCTCGGATGCGCGGCGCAAACTCTCCTGGTGACGCGCACTGGTAATCAACGCGCTCTCGCTTTGCAACGTCTTCCCCGCCAGTACCAGATTGGCAATATGTTCTTCAAGTTCGGCAATGCCCGCGCCTGTTAGCATCGATGTATGAATCAACGAAGCGCCGGGCCACATTTGTTTGAGTTGCTCGATTTCTACCAGTTGATGACAATCCGCTTTGTTAATAATGAGGATAACAGGGCGTCTTGCCATTTCTTGCAACGCCTCCACCGGATGGTCACTTTCCTGCTTGCGCTGTCCTCCAAAGCCCATAGCCCATAATTCCTCCGAAACGCGCTGGTCTTGCGCAGACAACGGCTCGGAGCTGTCAAAGACGAGCAGGATGAGATCGGCGCTTTCGGCGGCGGCGCGGCTGCGTTCCACACCTATCCGCTCCACCGGGTCGCTGGTAGGCGTGATACCGGCGGTATCTATCAGATGTAAGGGAATACCGCGCACGTTTGCGACCTCTTCAACAGTATCGCGGGTGGTGCCAGCAACGGGGGTGACGATGGCGCGTTCGGAGCGCAGCAGGGCGTTGAGCAGGCTGGATTTGCCGACGTTGGGACGTCCGATGATGGCGGTGCGCAATCCCTGACGATAGAGCCGCCCCTGCTCCGAACCGGCCAGCAACCTGTCAACCTGTCGCTGCGCCTCCAGCACCGAAGGGGATAGTTCAGATGGTTTTGGAGTTGGCACGTCTTCTTCAGGAAAGTCAATGCTGGCCTCGATACGCGCAATGACCCCAAGCAGGCTATGCCGGGCGTGCTGCACCTGCTCAGAGATGCGCCCGCGCAACTGCTGCATGGCGAGTCGCTGCCCAATCTCGGTCTGCGAGCTAATCAGGTCCATCACGGCCTCGGCCTGGGCAAGATCAAGGCGTCCATTGAGGAAGGCGCGTAAGGTAAACTCGCCGGGATTCGCCATTCGCGCGCCCATCGCCAGCACCTGGCGCACAATGCGCCGTAAGATAAGCGGGCCACCATGCCCCTGAATCTCGACCACGTCCTCGCGTGTATAGGTATGCGGCGCGCGCATAAAGGCGACCAGCGTTTCGTCCAGTATTTCCTGTGTCTCCGGTACCACGATATGCCCATAGGTCAGCGTATGGGATGGTGGTAATGCCGTCTCCCCACCCGGCCTGCGCAACAGTGGCAAGACCAGAGCAAAGGCATCCGGGCCACTGACGCGCACTATGCCAATACCGCCATACCCCGGCGGCGTAGCAATCGCGGCAATCGTATCATTCAAGTTATTCTGCATAGGCCGATTATATCGGAGTGCATGGCATGTGACAAGCCCCTGATATAGAGCTTTCACTGGGAGGTTGTCTGGGAAAGGGTCGGCGAGGGGAAATCTGTCATTCTGAGCGCAGCGAAGAATCTCCGTGGGGCCACCAGAGATTCTTCGCTGCGCTCAGAATGACAGCCTCTGCCGACCGCGTGTTGCAAACAACCCCCCAGTGAAAGCTGATAGAGAGGGGCTACCTGATTTCGAGCAGGCCCCCGGATGGACACATAGTTCCCGGTACATGGTATGATTTTGATGGAAAGCATAAAACATGGGTGAATAGCTATGCAAAAGGAGATGAAGATGAGCTATACCATCATGAACAAAGACGAACTTTATCACGACGGCAATACCTACGAGTTCCAGGGATACCAGCATGGAGATGCGAGCGTTTCTTTTATCCGGGTCGATGTGCCGCCGGGGGGTGGTCCGCGACTCCATAAACATCCCTATGAAGAGGTCTTTATCATACAGGAAGGCGTGGCTACCTTTACAATTGGCTCGACCATACTCGAAGCGAAGGCGGGTCAGGTCGCGGTTGTGCCAGCAGGTACGCCTCACAAATTCATCAATTCCGGTGAGGGGCCACTCAGACAGGTGGACATCCACGCCAGTCCGAAGTTCATCACGGAGTGGCTTGAAGACTAAACGGGGCCACAAGCCTGAACGCGACTACTGAGAATGAGAGGGAATACTCATGCAACTCGCCGTTATTTCAGATATTCATGGCAACTGTTACGCATTTGATAAGGTGCTTGCCGACATTCGCCGCCAGGGTATTGAGCGCGTTGTGTGCCTGGGAGACGCTATTCAAGGAGGAGCGCAGCCAGCCGAGACGGTTGAGCACCTGCGCGAGGTGGGCTGTCCAGTTGTCATGGGCAACGCCGACGCCTGGCTACTGACGGGTCTGGAAACCTCCCCTCACGAGCAGACCAGCGAGCAACAACTTGCGGTACGCGCCTGGTCGCTGGCGCAACTCTCCGCAGAAGATAAAAAATTCATCCGGCAGTTCCAACCCACCATTGAAATAGCGCTGGAGGCTGAGAAAAAACTGCTCTGTTTTCACGGATCTCCTCATTCATTCGACGATCTTATTCTGCCCAATACCTCAGAAGACATCCTGAGCCAGTTGCTAAGCGGGTTCGATGCGACATTGCTGACAGGGGGACATACTCACACGCAACAGTTGCGACGCCTGGGAAAAGGGAATGCCCGCTATTTTAATCCAGGCAGCGTCGGCTTTGCCTACAACTGGCAGCTTCCAGCAGAGCAATTCCGGGCAGACCCCTGGGCAGAGTATGCCGTCGTAACTTCCGAGGGAGATAGTATCAGCATCGCGTTTCGTCAAATTCCTTTTGACATTGACGAGCTTACGCGCATTATTCGCGCCAGTGGCAAGCCCTACGCTGAACAGGCCATCGCCCTGTATCAATAGAAGACAATCATACGTCAGACGAAAT
>DASTKD010000441.1:0-13373 GCA_035716135.1 Ktedonobacteraceae bacterium | reverse complement strand
CCGATCAGCACTTTTGGCTCTGGCGCGCCCGGCTCTATCGGGACGCTCGACAGTTCAGGCAAACCGAATATCAGGCGTTTTTATGGGAAGTATCGCGCGAAAGTTGCCGATAATATCGATCCCCTCTTTATTGGCCGTATCCTGCCCATCGTCCCCGCCGTTTCACCGCTGCCATTAACCTGGGCCACGCCCTGCGTTCCCTATGGTGGCCCTGGCGTCGGCTTCTATGCTATTCCTCCCATCGATGCGAATGTGTGGATCGAATTCGAGGGAGGCGATCCAGATTATCCTGTCTGGACGGGCTGCTTCTGGGAAGAAGGACAGGCTCCTCTGGAGGTGCCAACGCCGGAAAGCTTCATTTTCAAAACAACCTCTACCACGATGGTTATACGCGAACTGCCGGGGGGCGATGGCCTCAGCCTGAAATTGACATTTCTGGCGGGGGAAGCGCCTATCAATATTACGCTCGATGCCGGTGGGATTCAAATACAAACCGAGGCCGTGTTTGAACTGAACAGCCAGGCAACTAATATAACCAGTGAAGAAGTCTCGGTTGAAAGTGACGATACCAACTTCTCCGGCGCGGCCCTGACCATCGAGAGCGATGAAAGCAATATTGCCGGAACCACGCTCACCATCGAAAGCGGAGAGACCAATATCGCCGGGGATTCACTCACCGTTGAGAGCGCCGAGATGAACATCGCCAGCGCGGCCCTGACCATCGAGAGCGCGGAAACCAACATCGCCGGCGCATCCCTTGATGTCGAGAGCGGTGAATTCAATATCGTCGCTCCGGCAGTTTCGCTCGAAGGAACACTGGATGTTGTGGGTGTGATTACCGAAGATGGATTCCCGGTAATGATCATTCCTCTTTAATGCAATAAACACTCAGGTATACGAAAGGAAGAGATGGACTGTGAATATCGCGTATCCGTTGAGCATTACCGATGAAGGTCTCGTCGCAACTACCGGGTATAGCCAGCATATCGAACAACTCATCGAACAAGTGTTGTTTACTATGCCTGGAGAGCGCGTCAACCTGCCCGATTTTGGTACGGGCATCACACGCTTAATTTTCAGTCCGGGCAATGCGGAGATGGTTTCGGCTACCCAGTTTCTTATCCAGGGCGCGTTGCAGCAATGGCTTGGTAGTCTCATTCAGGTGCAGGCCGTGCAGGTCATCGCTGAGGACTCCGCTTTGAATGTGACCATTCAGTACATGGTCAGGCAGACGAAACAGGCGCACATTGCGAATTTTACCCGCTAACCGGTATGCATGGTTTGAGAGGCAGTTATGGATGAAACGTGGATGTCACCGCCGGAGATAGATTACCTGGCGAAAGATTATGCCAGCTTTCGCCGGTTGATGCTCGACCATCTCGCATTGCGAGTGCCGGGATGGACTGAACGCAGCGAGGCGGACCTGGGCATCGTGCTGGTAGAGATTCTGGCCTATGTCGCCGACTACTTGAGCTACTATCAAGACGCGGTTGCTACCGAGGCATATCTTGGGACGGCGCGCCGCCGCCCGTCGATCAAACGACACGCGCGCCTGCTGGATTATGTGTTGCACGAAGGCTGTAATGCGCGTGTATGGGTGCAGGTACAGGTCAGCGAACCTCTCACGTTGCCCGGAGCAACGCAATTGATGACGCATGTCGGCTTGCTCATGCCGGCCATCGCGCCGCACTCGCTTGACTATGACGAGGCGTTGCAAGGGCAAACGAAAGTTTTTGAAACCATGCACCCTGTACGCCTCTTCCCGGAACATAACGAGATACGCTTCTTCGCCGAAGAGGGTGAGGAAGCATCTTTACCGCCGGGCAGCACCAGCGCGATTTTATGTGATCCCGGCGATGAACACCATCCCGGTTTGCGGCTCAAGCCGGGCGATGTGCTGGTATTTGAGGAAGTCAAGAATGCCACAACCGGATTAACGACAGGGGTTGACCCGACGCGCCGCCACGCTGTGCGCTTGACTGGCATCGCCAGGAGCAGAAGGGCGTCAGGACATGTACTGCACGTCACATGGGGTGAGGCCGATGCTTTGCCATGCTCCTTGCGCATTGCTGTTCGCCAGCAGGGAGACATCATCGCGGGTATCGCTGTCGCGCGCGGCAATATCGTGCTGGCCGATCATGGCCTGACGGTTCGCCATGAGGCGCTGCCCACCGTCTTGCCGGGACAGCGCTACCGCCCCTATTTAAGTCAGGTCGGCCTCACCTGTGCCGTGCCATACCAGCAAGAGCGGGCGTTGAAGCAACCGGCGAGCGCAGTCATGCCGCAAGATGCGCGGGCAGCTTTGCCTGTTGTCTCCTTATTTCAACAGAGCCGGTCAGCGCCGCTGAAAGTGGACGCGCATCTCGAACGAGGCATGGATGCCCTCAGTGTGTCGAGCAATCTACGCCAGCAAATGAGCGCGGAAGGGGTAGTACTCTCGCCGGAAACGTCCATTCGGGCGGTGCATGGCGTTGGCTGGGAGCTGTATGACAGGCTCAGAAAACGTCACTGGATGGCCGTGTCCGAAGGGCATAATCTGAACTTCACCACGTTTTATCCCTGGACGCTGCGGCGCGATCTTCTCAGTAGCGGCCCCCTCGACACCGATTTCGCAGTGGATGTAGAAGAAGACAGGCGAGCCTATCTACGCTTCGGCTTTGGTACGCAGGGAAAACAGCCACAGGCGGGGGACCGTTTCCAGGTGACGTATCGCGTAGGCGGTGGCGAATCGGGCAATGTACGAGCCGATACGATTACTCATATTGTGACGGCGGAGACGGCCATTACTGGCGTGCGCAATCCTCTCGCAGCCCAGGGTGGCATCGAGCCGGAAGCGATTGAAGAGGTACGCGATGTGGCTCCCTATGCGTTTCGCGCGCAACAGTGCTGTGTGGCCGAAGAGGACTATGCCACGATAGCGATGCAGCATCCCCAGGCGCGAAATGCAGTTGCCCGCCTGCGCTGGTTGGGCGATCAGCCTGTCGCCTGTATTTACGTGCAGCGCAAGCTGGGACAACCGGTGGACGCGGGGTTCATAACCGAACTCCGCCATTTCGTGGATGCGTACCGCCTGGCAGGTCAGGCCCTTGAGATACATGGCCCCTACTTTGTGGGTCTGCGCGTCGCCCTGTCTGTCCAATTGCAGCGTTATGCCACGAGTAGTGTAGTGGGAGACGCGCTGGCGAAGGCTTTGAGCAACAAGACGGGCGGGTTTTTCGTTCCCGATCATTTCACATTCGGCCAGCCCATCTACCAGAGCCAGCTTATCGCAACCGTCATGGCGATACCAGGAGTAAAGCAGGTCGAGATCGAGCAATTTTGCCGTTTCGACACAACGCCACCAACGTGTGTTGAGGAAGTTTCACCTGGCCCACTGGAAATTGTACGCCTGGATAACGACGAAACCGCTCCTTACAACGGCATTCTACACATTCATTTAGAGGGTGGCTTATGAGTGATAGCGATATGTCTCAAAATGTTCCTGCCTACACGCGCTGGAATCCGCCGGGGCGCAAAGAACTTTCCTATCGCGCGGGAACATATACAACTGTACTCTCGCGCCTGATGGACTATCTGGCGGAGCGCCACGAGCCGCAAGGACAGGTACCGGAACTACAGTTGAATGACGACCCGCAGGAAAACTGGGGAGTCGGCCTGCTACAAGCCTGGGCCATCGTTATCGACGTGCTGACATTTTACCAGGAGCGCTTTGCTAACGAGGGCTACCTGTCAACTGCCACAGAACGCCGCTCTATACTCGAGCTGGCCCGCTCGACCGGTTATGAACTGCGCCCCGGTGTTTCGGCCAGCACCTATCTTGCTTTCACTGTCGGCCCGGTCAAGAATGGCACATCACTGAGTTGTGTCATCCCCGCAGGCACCGCCGTGCAAAGCGTTCCCACGCAGGGTCAGCAAGTACTCTCGTTCCCCGCCCCAGGGCAACCTCCCGCCGTTCCCCAACTCCCGCAGACCTTTGAAACCAGTGAGGAATTTGAAGCGCGCTCAGAATGGAACGCGATCTTACTGGCGAAAAGCAGCAGCGTGGGCGGGCGCACCTTCCGGCCCGGCACCACATCCTTGCGATTGGATGGCGTAAAAACCAACCTGAAGCCCGGCGATGTTTTGCTGCTCATCGGGGATGACGCTTCGTATAACGATCAGAACCGGCCCTGGATATTTGCTACCTTACAAACGATCGAACCCGACTCGCAGAAATGGTATACGCGGGTCACATGGGAGAGCGAGATTCGGCACAGCGATGACCCCACTCCCATCAAAACCCCGCGCATCTTTGCCTTCCGTCTGGCGGCCAAACCCTTTGGCTATACACGCGGCGGAGTTTCCTATAGCCAGACGAATAAAGCAGACTGGTCTCCCAGCAGCGTTGGCCTGCCCAATACAGGCATTCACGCGCTCATCCAGCATAAAAGTGACAGCCTCTTTGCCGCGACAGATAACGGCGTCTTCCGCTCCTTAAACAGTGGGGAGACCTGGGAGGTCGCCAGTTCCGGCCTTCTGAAATTGAAGGTGCAGGCCCTGGCAAGTGGCGACGATGGCACTTTGTACGCCGGTACCAGTAGTGGCGCTGTGTTTTTCTCCGACGACAATGGAAATAACTGGCGTCTAATTGTGAATAAGCCGAACAGGCGCGTCGGACTGCTGGCGCTCTTGCCTTTGCCGCGACCGCGAGATACTGCTCTGCCAAAGACGGTCATCCACGATCTGACAACTTATATGGATGGCGCGACGCAGTACCTGGTCGCGGCAACCGATGAGGGCGTTTTCCAATCTCCCGATGGTGGGCTGAACTGGAGGCGACCCCCCACCGGTGTCTCAGCACAGGAAGTGACGAAGCGTGGCAGCGCCTGGGCTTTTGCCGCGCGGAAAGGACGCATACCATTTGTAGGCATGGATACCGGCGTCTACCCTGTCGAGGTGAAACAGGGTATCAACTGGCGACTGATTGGCTCCGTGATCGCTATTATTATAGCCGTGATCGCGCTAGTTCTTTTTGTTCTGGGCGTGCTGAATGATAATTTTGGCGCGCCTCCTCCTCCACCGCTTGCCTCCATCCAGAACATATATGACGGCGTTGCGCAGGCGCAGTTACCTCCCGCTCCTCCTACGCCCTGCGCTATTCATGGGTGCGTAGGTGGCTTTCCGGCTTATCTGGTCGCTCTAATCAGTCTCTTCTTTGTCGATGTCTTTCTGATCGCCGTTTTTATCATCGCGGGTCAGAGGCCGTTGCTTGATACTTCAAACAACAAATTCGCCTGGCTCATCCGGCACTGGCACGCCCTGCGCAACGCGACCATTATCAGCGTCATCGTTTTTACCCTGCTCTATATCCCCGTAGCTCTCAGCTACATCCCGCAACTGGCTGATAGTCAATTTGGGGTTTGGATCTTCAATTATGGCACGGCGTACCATAACTTCCTGCGCTTTATCCTGATCGCGTATTTTATCATCGCTGTGCTATTCGCTATCTTCTTGCTCATCTGGTGGCTCATTCCGCGCCCCCAGGCGACGAGTTTGCCTGTGACTGTGCGGGCGCTGGCATTCCAGGGAGATGGCGCATTGCTTGCCGGTACCGCCCAGGGCATCTACCGCTCGCGCGATAACGGTCAAAGCTGGCAATGGATACAACAAGGCCCCGCGAACGCGCTCTTCACCGTTCCTGTAGACGCAAACTTGCGTGTAGAGGACTTGAACGACGGCCACATTCCCGACGCGCTGAGCGGCGCTTTTGCGGACAACGGTGTTGAACTTGCGCCGGACACCGCGCTGACCGTGATAACGGCGGGCCAACTCTGGAAGCTTAGCGCTCCTGATAGCCCGTCACTTTACACGCTGGCTATGCAGCAGGGTCAGATTCAGGTCGCCCTTGCCAGGGATGTACGAGCCTTCGAGACTCGTGTGCCATCGTTGCTCTTTGCCGGTACGCAGGATGGTCGCGTCTTTCAAGCGCAAGAGAGCGGTGATAGCTGGAGCGAGTTTTCCAACAACCTGGAGCTTGCCCAGGTGCAGGTATTGCTGGCAGGCGCTGGCGGCCTTTTCGCCGCAGGTTTACCTGGCAGCACCGATACGGAGAACCAGTGGACGCGATTCCAGCTCAGGGAGCGCCGCATCGACCTGGATAAGCTCTATCCCGCGCTCGTTTCCAATAGTTGGGTGGCGCTGCGCCAGGACGGCGATGTTGCTGTCTACAAGGCCGTTTCGGTTGGCCCCACCGTTCGCAAAGACTTTGCGCGGGGCAAAGATTTCACCAGTATAACGGTGAGCGGCCCCGCGCAACTCGGTTCTTTTAACAGGAATAGCGCAACCATCCTCATGCAGAGCGAGCAGTTGCCCCTGTTTGACGATCAACCCGTCCAGGGCGATACGCTGCCCCTGGGCGATTTCGTGCCGGGGCTGAACGTGGGACAGAAGCTGGTTGTGAGTGGTAAGCGGTTGCGCCTGCGCGTGACCGGCCAGCTTGCCGCCCCTTTCCTGCTGATGTCGGCTGATAGCCTGCGACAGGCATCGTTTACTCCAGATGATGCGCTGGTTGTAATGGGCATAACCGCCACAACTACTCCCGATGTATATACGTGGCAATTAAGGGATAGAAGTGGTTTTGTGGGGAGTTTTACCGCTCCTATGGCGGTGATTAGCTACGAACCCGCTCCCGGCCAGGATGAGGTCGTCAGTGAGTTAATCACCGTGCTGGCCGTTCAAGCGCAGACCGCGACGACGTTGAAGCTCGTTGCCCCGCTCAATAATGTGTATGATCGCTCCAGCGCTACTATCTGCGCCAATGTGGTGCCTGCCACGCACGGCCAGACGATAGAGAATGAGGTACTGGGCAGCGTAGACATGAGGCGGGATATACGCCGCTTCATGCTCAAGCAGAAGCCACTCACGTACACATCTCCGGTGGAGGCTGAGGAACACCTGCCCGCTACGCTGCAAGTGCTGGTCAATGGCGTTCCCTGGCAACAGGCTCAGTGGCTCTTCGGGTTGAGCAGTAACCAGCGCGCTTATGTCGTGCAGAACGATAGCCAGGATAACACCTGGCTTATCTTTGGCAATGGGACGTATGGCGCGCATCTGCCCGGCGGCAGAGAGCATATCACGGCCACCTACCGTATCGGCAGTGGCGAAGCAGGCAATGTCCCTGCCAACAGCCTGACCATGTTGCGCAGGCGTCCGCCTGGCATCCAGAGAGTAACCAATCCTGTATCTGCCAGTGGGGGCGCTGATCCCGAATCGAATGATATGGCGCGTATCAATGCTCCCCTGCATGTGCAGCAAACCATGCTGCGTATTGTGTCCTTCAACGATTACGAGCATTTCGCGCGCGCTTATGCTGGTATTGGCAAGGTGCAAGTACAGACGCTCTGGAACGGGCGACGGCATCTGGCATATATGACTATTGCTGGCGAAGATGGTCAACAGATCGACACAACCTCGATTTTCTACCAGAACCTGCGGCGTGATGTCAGCAACGCCGTGCTTTCGCCCGCCCAACCGGTAGAGATTGCCCCCTGCGAGACATTGTATTTCCAACTGGAAGCCACCCTTGTGCTTCAACCTGGTTATGCTGCGAGCAGCGTGACGGCAAACGTTACGCAAAAGCTCTCCCAGACTTTCGGCTTTGACCGCCGGCAACTTGCTCAGCCTGTTTCCGCTTCAGAGGTCATCGTGACCATGCAGGACGTGAGCGGCGTTGCCGGAGTGAAGCTAAAGAACCTCTTTATCAAGGGACAGGCGGGAGCGCTCAATCCCCTGCTTGAGGCAAAAGCGGGACGCTTAGAGGTCGGAAAGCTTTATCCTGCCCAATTGCTGTTGATTGATGCTGATGAACAAGGCATCACGCTCACTGTGGAGTAAGCTATGATGGAAGAGAGTCAAAAGGAACGATTATACTCCCTGCTGCCCACGATCTATCGTGTCCGCGATACGCTCCAGGGCCAACCTCTGCGAGCATTGATGGATGCCCTCGAAAGCGAATTTCGTATCGTGGAGCAAGATATGGATGCGCTATACGATAACTGGTTTATCGAGACGTGTGATGATTGGGTCGTGCCATATATCGCCAGCCAGATCGGGGTTTATAGTTCGGATGATACCAGGAAGCTTTTTCCCGGTCAGCGTCGCCAGGTTGCCGATACCATCGCTTACCGGCGGCGCAAAGGCATGGTCGCCATTCTTGAACATGTCTTGCGCGATGTCACCGGCTGGTATGTACGCCTGGTTGAATACGGTCAACTGCTTTCGCTTGCCTCGCACCTGCGCAATATCACCGGGCGAGGGCGTTTTGCCGACCTGCATCATACGACCGAACTAGCTATGCTGGGCGGAGCATTTGAAACAACTGCCCATACCATCGATATTCATCGTATAGCGCCCGCAACCACTAGTAGCGAGCCGCAGAGCCGCGCCTTGCAAGGCAAATATTCGCCCGGCAATACAGGTGTCTTCGTCTGGCGCTTGCGGAGCTATCTCATGAGCATGGTTCCTGCCAGACTTATAATGCGAGCGGGAGAACGTGACCTGCCGCCTGGCTGTTTCACATTTGACCCATTGGGGCGCGATATACCGCTGTTTACCCTGCCGCAGGAGGTGGCAGATCTCACAGAACGACCCGATGCCGTCAACTTGCCTGGCCCCATCAGCCGCGTTGCCTTTGCCAACGGTTTGCAAGAATACCGGGCGCAACATCGCCATATCACGGCGGAGGGAGATCTTTTCGCGGGCGAAGACCTCTTACGCAATAGCATCTACTATGGCCCGGAGCGCAGCCTGTGCGTTATGCTGAATGGGCAATCGCTCCCGCCCGCAGCCGTCGTCAGTGCGGATCTGAGCCAGTGGGACCTGCCTCTGACAAACTCTCACAAGCGTGAGAGCGCGGTAGCGATAGATGTCATGCTGGGACGCCTGCGCCTGCTTCACAGGCAATCACCGGTTGACGAGGAGACAGTCGAGGTGAACTACTGCTATGGTTTTAGCGCGGATCTGGGCGGCGGACCCTATATTCGTCAATCGCCGCCTGCTGCTACTCCCCGGCAGCGTATCAATGTTCTTCAGGGCGGGAAGGTGAGTACGCTTTCGCAGGCGTTGAAAGAGTGGGAGACCTGCTATAGCGCGTGGGAGCAGCGGCAAGAGAGCAGCGATAGCCAGTTGGATAAGCCGCGCTGCACCATTCACATCGTGGATAACGGTTTCTACGAAGGTGATCTCGTCATCAACCTGCCGGAAAACGCTGACCTGGTGATTGAAGCCACCGATGGCGCGCGCCCTGTAATTCATGGCACGCTCACTGTGAATAGCGAGCAGGGCAGCGCCCACCTGCAACTTAATGGACTTTTAATCGATGGGAAGCTCGACATCAATGGCAGCCTGAATCTTGAGATACTGCACTGCGCGCTCATGCCGCACGGACTCGAAGCTCGACATCATCGCGCCAACACCGCGCCAACCCGCATTACCATTGACCACAGCATCACAGGGCCAATCCACCTGCGCAACGTCAAAAGCGAACTACTGGTGACAGATAGCATTATCGACCATGCTTCCGGTAATGCCATCGACTCCGTGCATTCAGACAGTGGGCGCGGCCCGTTGATCGACCTGGAACGAGTGACCATCTTTGGCAAAGTGCAGCTACAGGAACTGCGACTGGCCCAGGATGTCATCTTTACCGCTCCCGTCGAGGTGAAGCAGCAACATTGTGGGCTTGTTTGCTTCAGCTATGTCCCGGCGCGCTCCCACACGCCCCGGCGCGAACACTGCCAGCCGCAACGAGCTATCCATGCGCAGAGCAATTCGCAGTTGCCCGATCGACAGGGCCAATCAGAGGAAAATGAGCCAGTCTATCCCCTGTTCACTTCCACCCGTTACGGCGATGCCGCCTACGCGCAACTGGACAACTGTTGCTCACCTCAAATCCGGCGCGGTGCATCCAACGGCTCTGAAATGGGGGCGTTCAACAGCCTGCGACAGCCACAGCGCCAGGACAATATCTCCCAGATGTTGGATGAATACCTGCCCTTCGGACTGGATGCGGGCGTGTTCTATGTGACGTAGACTTCCTGTATTTTATCACTCCTTCCGCATTATGTTCGCATCGCTGTACCAGACCAATTACTTATTGGTCTTGCTTTGTTCTTCTTTTACCCATGCTTTTTTCTTTGGGCTCCATTTCTTTTCTACATACCTGTCGGAAATGTCACCCAAACCTGCCTCTTTGAAAGCGTTAATTACTGCCACTTTTGGACTGGGGCCTTTGGGAAGATAATGACCGGATGAGTTATCCACATGTTTTATCTTTTCTCCCCAATGCTCTATTTCACCACCTGCTGCGATGAGACCTTTATGAGCTAAGTCTATGTGTCCTCCCCTTGCAAGCTCCTTTTCCTCTTTGCAGAACTTTATTTCATAGACCTTGTCGTATTGGCGAGTTCTGCTATCTCCACCTTCAGGTTTGAGAAGCACAACATAATTATATTTGCCCGCCTTTGGCGGAATTGCTTTCATCAGTTGTAGCATTTTCTCTGGTCCCCATACCCCTCCCACGGGACCTCGTTCCTGATGCGCGGGGAATATATTCTCAAAGTGTTCATTGAGGAACGGACTTGCTATGCCTAACTTTTCCATCTGGTTCCATGGGAGCATTGTTAGCGCAGGTAGACCAGGATCTGCCGGTCTTATGTGCGCCTGTGCGTATCTAATTTCGTCTGTCACTCTGTGAAGTTTCTCTTCCAGAGAAGATTTCGCCCTGGGCAACGTAGGTAACAGTTCTTGCGCGAAAGCCAGCATCTCTTGCAGCATTTCCCAGAGGTTTTTTTCCGTTAAGTTTCCCTTTTTAGTATGAAAGGCTTCGACTGCTTCATTGTATGCGTGTATTTTTTGCGCTAGTTCTTCAGATAAATCATTGATGTTTTCTTTTAACTCAATCTTTACTTGCATCTGAATGACTGGTTGGCTTCCTGTGCGATGAATATTTGCTGTGGGAACAGATAGTTGGTCGAATCGAGTTGCGTTGGTCGGGTTTTGAGATTGAAAGTCAGTTCGCTCTTGTAAAGAGGAATGTTCTCTATTTGAATGAAGAGCCACCCCAGGGATTTCATCTTGTCTTCCAGCAAACTGATCCAACATACCTTCCACTGATTGGCCCGTAGTTACCCGATTTGCTACAGCATCAGCGTACTGCTCGTAGATATCCCCAACTTTGCCTGTGCCACCGGCAAGTTGTAGACCGGCTCGTTGTTGAACCACATGTGTTGCCTCATGCGCAACAGTGTGGAGACTCGGCACCCCTGCAAATACAACATGATTTCTGGTGGTATATGCTGCTGCCTGTATGGTTTCGGCGCTCTTTGTGGCTCCTGGTCCCAGATGTGCCTGAATCTGGCTGATATTGTGTCTACCAAACGATTGCTGAATGCGTTTGACAAATGGGAGTGTACTGGAGGGAGTCTGTATCCCCTCTTGAGCAACTTGTTGGACTAATCCAATTGGCTTTCTATCAGGAGGAAGAACAGGGATACGGGCAAGGGAGTATGCAGGGCGAGGCGCGCGATCAGCCTTTTTCTGTGCAACAGGGCGATCCCGTTCAGAAGCAGATGTGGGTCGAGGAGTAAGCGTGTGCAAGGATAGTCGGGAAGTGTTGGTTGGTTTTGCTGATGTAGACAGCGCGTGATTCTTGCGCTGGAGGGGTTGGAAAGCGCTCATGTCTCTCTCCTTGCGTTTGCATGTGCAATACACACGTCACTATCTGACCCCGCAGAAATAGATCAGTCTATTGAAAAGTATACCCGATATTGCTTGCATTTCCTAGAGTTTAATGGTAACTCCGCAAAAGATTGAGAAAGTGGTGCGGTGTCCTTCTCTTCCCAGCATGTAACGGCGATCGGGCCTGCTACTTAGTGGCAGGGCAGGCAGATGTGTTGCCGGTCTTCCTATCGTCAGCTACAATATATCAGGGGAAAGATGAGGAGCATAGCATAGATAAAATATGAAAATAGCCATGTCCAATCGGATTGGAGCGCATACAACGACTGTAACCGGAAAATGGATGATTGCCCGCGAAGCATTGCTCGGAACCTTGAGTGAGGCAGCCAGGCGCGCTACGCGACAACAACGATCGATACTTGCTAGCTTTACTTACTCGATTGAATGGGATGAGCCGGTACATGTCTTTACCGGTGCCAGGCTGGCAGGGCTGGGAGAGTGCTTTTACTGGGAGCGGCCGGTGGAGCATTATGCTCTGGTTGGTGCCGGCGCTGCCGCAACCATTGAAACACATGGAAGCGCCTGTTGTACCGGCGCGGCCTCTGCCTGGCGTACACTTTTGAATGACGCGGTTGTCACGAATACCGACCCGGCGGCATCCGTTCCTTGCGCTGGCCCCCTTCTGTTTGGCGGATTTACGTTTGATCCGCTCTCCCCACGTACCCAACTCTGGGCTGATTTTCCTGATGGCCTGCTCATTTTACCGCAGATACTCCTGAGTTATCATGCCAATCACCTCGCCCTTACTGTGAACAGGATGATGCGCGTATCCGATGATATTGAGCAGTGTGCCAGGGAAATCGAAACCAGTGTCGGACAACTGCGAGCCGCGCTGGAGCGCGCCCCAACGATCCCGCAAGAAGTGGCATATAGCGAACTCTCTGTACACGAACCACAACCAGCATCTGAATGGCTGGAAATGGTGGCAAGGATGGTTGATAAAATACGACTCGGCGCTTTTGAAAAGATCGTGCTTGCCCGTGAAATCCAGGCGGAGCTACACAATAGTTCCGACGCATTTGCTATCAGCACAATTCTCCAGAGGCTACGCGAGAGCTACCCAACCGCTTATGTCTTTGCTGTGCAACGCGGCGAGCGTTTTTTTATGGGCGCAACCCCTGAGCGGCTCGTCCAGGCCCAGGACGGTCAAGTACGAACGATGGCATTGGCAGGGTCAGCGCGACGCGGTGAAACCGGGGAGGAGGATGCGAGCATCGGCATGGAGCTGCTAAAGAGCGAGAAGAATAACAGTGAACACGCAATTGTCGTAGCGATGGTGCGGGAAGCTCTTAAAAATCATTGTACTCATGTGCAAGTCTCCGGCGCGCCACAACTGCTGAAGCTGAAGAATGTCCAGCATCTGGAGACCCCCATTACCGGTGAACTCGTACCAGGCCGGTGTATTCTTGATGTCCTGGCGGACCTGCATCCCACACCTGCTGTTGGCGGATTTCCCCGCGACGCTGCTCTCGCAGCCATACGAAGCGCTGAGAAACTAGATAGAGGGTGGTATGCTGGTCCGCTTGGATGGATTGGCCCCGGTGGGCATGGAGAATTCGCTGTAGCGCTGCGCTCCGGGTTGATAGATGGCACGAAAG
>DASTKD010000440.1:0-5581 GCA_035716135.1 Ktedonobacteraceae bacterium | reverse complement strand
TTTCTTCTCGATGCAGGTCATGAGATCGGCCATCGCCTGGCAGGGATGGTAAATATCGCACTGCATGTTGATGACAGGCACGCTGGCATGTTCCGCCACGTCGCACAGGTATTTATTGCCGTCGCCCCAGTCACAATGGCGAATAGCGATGCCGTGACCATACGAGGAAAGAATTTTGCCGATTTCTTTGGGTGTGTCACCGTGCGAAATCTGCATTTTGTCCGGTTCGAGGAAAATAGCGTGTCCACCCAGGCGCGTCATACCCGCTTCAAATGAGTTGCGGGTGCGCGTAGACGAAAAGAAGAAAAGCATGAAGAGGGTTTTATCCTCCAGTAGACGTGATGGAAGATCAAGACCCCATTTCATTTTGAGGTCAGCGGCGAGTTGTAGTACGGTCTCAAGTTCTTCTTTGCTCCATTCCTGGGTGCTGATGAAGTCTTTCCCTCGTAAGTTGGTTTTCATGCACATGTGTCCTTTCTGTCACAGAAAAATAGGAGTATTGCTGGAACTTTGTCCCACTATTCGTCGGGCATAATCCATGTGCCGGTTTGACCGGCCAAAGCTGCGCCGATGGTTTCGGGCATCGTAATCAGGGCGGCGCGGCCACCGCGTTCCAGGTAGTTGATAACGGCCTGAATTTTGGGTCCCATGCTGCCTTTTGCGAAATGCCCTTCTTTATAATATTGTCTGGCTTCACTTAGCGTGATGCGCGCCAGGTCTCGCTGGTCGGGCTTCTTAAAGTTGAGCGCGACCTTCTCTACGGCAGTCGAGATGAGCAGGAGATCAGCCTGCAATTCGCTGGCGAGCAGGCTGGAAGCCAGGTCTTTATCGATCACGGCCTCAATGCCTGAGAGCTTGCCGGTATCATCGCGCACCACAGGGACGCCGCCACCGCCCACAGCAGCGACGATAAAGCCGCTCTTGATAAGGGTATCGATAGCGTCACGCTCGATAATTTCCTTTGGCAGGGGCGAGGATACGACGCGCCGCCAGCCTCGCCCGGCATCCTCAACCATAACCCAGCCTTCGCTCTCCATTTTGGCCTGAGCCTCTTCTTCTTTATAGAATGAACCTATGGGCTTGCTCGGATTATGAATGGCCGGATCGTTGCTATCCACCAGCACCTGCGTTACCACTGTGACGCACTGGCGCGCGATGCCGCGATGCAAAAATTCATTATGCAGGGCTTGCTGGATCATGTAACCAATCGCGCCCTGCGTATCCGCGCCGCAGGAATCGAGCGGCACCGGGTGCAAGACGCGGCTGGAAAGCTCTGAACGGAGCAGAATAAAGCCCACCTGCGGCCCATTGCCATGTGTAATGACTACATTCCAACCCTGCGCAATCATCTCGGCGATATGCGTAGCTGTCTCGCGCACCGCGTCAAACTGGTCGGGTACCGTCTTGTGCGCCTCGTCCTTAATCAGAGAGTTGCCGCCGATGGCAACGACTGCTAATTTGCTCATTTCGCCTCCATGATTAACGGCAACATGGCGTAGAAGTCGGCGCACTGCGCGACTTCGTTGGCTGGCACCTGGTCAAGCGTAGTGTGCGCCCAGTGTTCCTCGCCAGGGCCGAAGCCGATTGAAGGAATACCGGCCTTGCCCATCCAGTAGGTAGCGTTGGTGGAAAAGACCCATTTGCCCGTTTTCGCGGGACGATCATAGCAGCTTTCAAAGGTCGCCTTGCCCGCCTGCACCAGAGGATGTTCTTCAGCCAGCGACCAGGCGGGGAAGATTTTTTCAACGGGAAAGGCGAAACCGGTGTAGCTGGGTTCCTCGTACATGGGTACAACGATTTCGGCAAGGTGCGCGTTGGGCAGGGCGCGTAGTTCGTTCAGCACCACCTCCTTCGTCTCGGCGGGGTGCATACGGCGATCGAGGTAAATCGAGCATTCGTCGGGTACAGCATTGAGCGAGACGCTATGCGTACTGGCGCTGGTGACAGTGATAGAGCCTGCCCCCAGGAATGGATCGGGGCGTGTTTTTAGCTCTTCGTGCAATCGCTCGACGCCTTGAATGAAAGGGAGAGCTTTGTAGAGAGCATTATCGCCGCGTTCGGGCGCGCTGGCATGGCAACTGCGACCCTTAAAGGTGACACTGATTTCGGTGCGCCCGCGATGACCGCGATAAATCTCCATATTGGTAGACTCGCCGATCACCACGTAATCCGGGCGAATACCCTCGTGTTCGACAAGCGCATTGCCAGAGATGCCATCGCACCATTCTTCCATGTTGCCAAAATAATACAGCGTCCAATCTTTCGCCAGGCCAAGTTTCTTGAGCGTTGCCATCGCATAGATCATGGGAGGTGTTGAACACTTCTCATCGCCCGCGCCCAGGCCATAAATAATGCCATCCTCGAACTTGCCTTTGAAGGGGTCCCATTGCCATTGCGCGGCATCGGCTATCCCCACCGTATCGATGTGGCTATCGTAGAGCAACACACGCGGGCCATTGCCGATGCGCCCCAGGATGTTGCCCATCGCATCGCGCCGCACCTCGTCAAAGCCAAGCTCAGTCATACGCGCCCCGATCGCGTCGCCCACCGGCCCGATCTGGCTATCAAAACTGGGAATGGCGACAATTTGACGCAGGAACTTGATCATAGTGTCATGATGTTGCGCCAGTTCCCGTTGCACAGCAACCTGCGCTTCACGAATGTTCATAAAATATCCTCCTTGTAGGGACGCGATAAATCGCGTCCGTTCCAGCGCATCTATGCCGACATATAATCCGTGTTAGCGGACGCGATTTATCGCGTCCCTACATTCTTTGCCAGAGAGCCTGCGATAGCTCTCCGGCGCGCGCCGCAATACGTTCCTCATCGACGGTCAGCAACTGGCGGTTGCGCATTAGCCAGCGACCGGCCACCATTGTCGAATTGACATGCTGCCCATCCATGCCAAATATTACATGCCAGGGAAAGTTGTCATCGCTCATAGGTGTGGGCGGCACATAATCGAGCAGCACGATGTCGGCAGCCGCACCAACACTTAATTCGCCAACACGCGGAAAATTGGCGCTGAACGGGCGAAAGACGGCGTCGATGATGCGCGCATTGTTTTGCACGGCCATTTCAAAGACAAGGTTCCCCGGCATGGCGCGCGGATCGCTCAGCGAAAGCTTATGGAGCAAGTAGGCCGCCTTCATTTCTTGCAGCATGTTCATGCTGAAGCCGTCATTGCCCAGCCCGACATTGACGCCAGCCTCAAGCATCTCTTCGACAGGGGCGCGTCCGACCGCGTTGTTCATATTGGAGCGCGGGTTATGCACACTGTTGGTATGAGTTTCCGCCAGACGACCTATTTCTCCGCTATTGACATGTACGCAGTGCGCCGCGATGCTGAGCGGTCCCAGGATGTGATCGGCTTCGAGGCGTTCAACCACTCGTTTCTGGTAGCGCGTCATGCTATCATTTTCATCCGAAATATCCTCCGCGACGTGGATATGAAAGCCAACGCCCAGCCCATCAGCACCAGCAGCACAGCGTTCGAGCGTAGCAGGACTGAGGGTGAAGGAGGCGTGCAAGCCGTAACTGGCGGCGATCATGCCCGCTCCAGCCTGCTCGCCGCGTCCGGCGCGCAGCGATTGGATGAAGCGTTCATTTTCGCGCATACCACTCACTATCGCTTCAGGTCCATCTCGATCAGAAACCTCGTAGGCAAGACAGGCGCGAATACCCGCCGCTTCAACGGCGTCAGCAATGACATCCAGACTGCCCTCGATAGCGTTGGGGCTGGCATGATGATCGACGACGCAGGTAACGCCATTGCGAATGGCATCAGCCATATACACATCGGCGCTGGCGCGTGTATCCTCCAACGTCAGCAATTTATCCAGACGCCACCATAATCGCTCCAGGATTTCTGGAAAGTTGCGCGGCGGTTCGCCCGGAATCGCCATGCCGCGCGCAAAGGCGCTATAAAAATGCGTGTGCGTGCAAAGAAAACCGGGCATAATCAAGCCGCCATGAGCATCGATGTAATGCGCGCCCGGGTATTGCTGGAGTAGCGCCACATCGCTACCAATCGCCGCGATGCGATCACCGCGCACCAGCACCGCCCCATGCTCGATGAGCCGGTTATGCTCGCCACCCGTCACAACGGTGCCATTGCCTATGAGGATGTCCGACATGCATCACCTCTTACTATTTCCCATCGTCGCATACAAATCTGCCACCATTTCCATCCCCTTATCACCTTTCTCAATCGGTATCACGCTGCCCGCCGTTGCAACTACCGCGTCGATGCTCTTCAAGCCGCTACCCGTCACCAGTAGCACTACTCGCTCGTCATGCGCAATTTTGCCCTCGTCGAGCAGGCGCAAGAGACCGGCGTAGCTGGCCGCGCCCGATGGCTCGGCAAAAACGCCTGTCTGTCTTGCCAGTTCCTTCTCGGCAGCAAGTATCTGCTCGTCTGAGACGGTGACGCCGAAGCCGCCGCTTGCGCGGATGTGCTTGACCGCCATTGCGCCGTTGCGGGGCAGGCCCACCGAGATACCATCGGCTACTGTCTGCGCGGGATACTCGCGTACTATCCCGTCGCCCTCCAATGCGCGAGCGATGGCGGGCGAACCCTCGGCCTGCACAGCGATCAGGCGCGGGATACGTTCGATCATGCCCAGGCGATACAGGTCTTCAAAGCCGCGATAGACGCCGCTGATGATACAACCGTCGCCCGTTGGCACCAGTACGCTATCGGGAACCTGCCAGTTCAATTGCTCGGCAATTTCCAGCCCGACCGTTTTCTTGCCCTCGACGAGATAGGGATTATAACCCGTGTTGCGGTTATACCAGCCGAAGGCGTTACACGCTTCGATACATAGGTCAAAGGCATCATCATAGCTGCCCTGCACAGCAAAGACCGTCGCACCACACATCAGCAGTTGCACAATCTTGGCGCGCGGCGCGTTGTGCGGCACAAAAATGTAGCACGGCAAGCCCTGCGCGGCAGCCTGCACCGCCAGCGATGAAGCGGCATTACCCGTCGAGGCGCAGGCCACCGTCTTGCCCTCCGCTCGCATTACCGCGATAATGCTGGCCCTGTCTTTCAGCGACGCGCTGGGGTTACGCGAATCGTCCTTGAGCCACAAATTCGCCATACCCAACCGTGCTCGTAAGCGCTCTACCGCATACAAAGGCGTCCCACCGATCGCCAGAGGAGGTTGTTCCTTATGGCTATAGGAAATCGGCAAGAGGGCGCGATAACGCCACATGGTTGCATCACGATCAGTTGCCAGGGATGCGCGGCTGATATGCCGCGCGACCTGCTCATAATCGTAATGGACCTCAAGTACGCCTAACGGGCCGCAGGCGGGACAGCTATATGCAACTTCCGCGACGCTATAGCTAGCGCCACAGAGGACACATTGCAGGTCTTTGACGTGGTTCATCATTGCCTCATCAGCGAATTACCTCGAGTTTGACGCTTGCCAGCTTCGCTTTATCGGCATCGCTAATCGGATGCTCGCGGTCTGGCACTTCCAGTTCGGTATAGACGCCGCATAGCTCAGTCGAGAAGTAACGCAGGCCGTTATCTGAGAGGACAGTTACGACCATACCAATATCTGGGTAGCGCCGC